>CAYMRG010000060.1:0-14912 GCA_964392555.1 uncultured candidatus Brocadiaceae bacterium | reverse complement strand
GCCTTCGCCAGGCCGAAGTGGGTCAGCGCCAGCGTGCCGTCGCCGGCGACCAGGCTGTTGCCGGGCTTGACGTCGCGGTGCAGCAGCCGCCGCCGGTGCGCGAGGCCGAGCGCGTCGGCGACACCGGCGAACCGCCGCGCGGCGTCGAGCGGCGCGAGCGGCGGCTGCTTGTGCCGGCGGGCCGCGCTGATCACCTTGTCGAGGCTCGAGCCGTCGACGCGCTCCATGGCGAAGAACAGGGTCCCCTGCGCCTCGCCGTAGTCGTAGATCGGCACGATGTGCCGGTGGTGCAACGCCGCCGTCGCGCGCGCCGCGGCGCGGAAGCGCTTGCGCATCGTCGGATCCGACGTGAAGTTCGCCGCCAGCACCTTCAGCGCGACCTCGCGTTCGAGCTCGGCCTGCCAGCCGAGGTAGACCGTGCCCATGCCGCCGCGGCCGAGCAGGCCCTTGATCTGGTATTCGCCGATCCGCGACGGCAGCTCGTCGACGCCGCCGACCGCGTCCTGGACGAAGGCGAGCGCGTCGAGGCGCGCCAGCACGTCCGAGGCCTCCGCCGAGCCCTCGGCGGCCAGCTCGCGCCGCGCGGTCGGCACCGCGGTCTCGTCGCGCAGGATCTCGACCATGCGCCGATCGGCCGCGTCGATCGCATCCGCATCCGGCTCGGCGTCGAACGGCGGCCGCTGTTCCATCACAGCTTCAGTTCCTCGGCCAGCCGCTTCAGCGCGCGGCTCAGCAGCAGGTGGATCGCGTTCTCGGTGCGCCCCATCCGCTCGCCGATCTCGCGCGCCGACTGGCCCTCGATCTTCATCGCCAGGATCACCTCGCGGTGGTCGTCCGAGAGCCGCGTCAGCGCCTGCTCGAGCAGTTCGAGCCGGTCCTTGCGGTCGGCGTGCGTGACCGGGCCGGAGCGCCGGTCGGCGACCGGAACGTCGGTCTTGATCGCGTGTTCGCGCCGCGGGTCGCGCGCCGCGACGCCGAGCTGGTCGCGCAGGATGCGGGCGACCTTGCGCCGCGCCAGGGTCACCAGCCACGCGCCGGCGCTGGCCTCGTCGCTGAGCGTCGACCACGAGTTGACGGCCTCGATCGCAACCTCCTGCAGGATGTCCTCGGGATCCATGCGCACGCGCAGGTTGGGACCCATGCGCAGGTAGATCACCGACAGCAGGCGCTCGCGATGCTGCTCGAAGGCGAGTTCGGGGGAGAGGGACATCGGAGAGGACGGCGATACGCCCCGCGCGGACCAGGATTGCGCGAGACGGGCAACTTACGGCATCGCTTGGCGGACGGCGAGCGCCAACGGACGCCCCACCGCAACGCCGGCAGCCGTCAGCGCACCAGACCGCCGGTCGGCGGCGCCACGGCGAGCGGCAGGCTGGATCCGCCGACCGCCTCGAACCACAGCGGCTGGCCGACGAACGTCGGGCCGGCCGGGATCGGGAGCGACGTCGTCGCCTGGCCGAGCGGATTCGCCGCCAGCAGGGCGACGACGACCGCCGTCGACGGATCGAGCCAAAACGGCTGGCCGAGGATCCCGGGGGCGGCGAGCGCGCCGAGCCGCGTCGTCGCGAGCACCGCGACCAGGCCGCTGGGTTCGGTCGAGAACTCGAGCGCCACCGGCGCACCGTTCTGCAGCGGCGTCGTCTGCCGCGCGCCGAGCAGGAACGTCGCCGCCGGGAACGCACCGCACGGGCCGCCGGGTGCCGGCACCTGCACGCAGCGGTCGAGCTGCGGCGCGGCACCGGCGAGCGAGCGCACGGCGCAGGCAGAGCCCTGGCACGTCAGCGACGAATCGGCGAGCCAGACGTTCGCATCGGTGCTCCACAGCGCCTCGAAGCCGAGCCCGCGCAGGTCGAGGTGGCTGCCCTGCACGCGGCTGCGCACCGCGTCGAGCGCGACGCCCGTGCCGCCGAACGTGCCGGCGTGCACGACGATCGCGCAGTCCACCAGCGTGACGTCCGCGTCCACCGCGCGCATCGCATTGCTCGTCGACGCGAACGGGTAGCCGTCGACCGTGCAGCGCAGCAGGTGCGCGACCGCATGGTCGACGTAGAGCGCGGTGATCAGCGGCGAACTGCCCTGCACGCCGAACGCGCAATCCTCGAACGTAACCGTGCCGCTCGGCACCGCGACGCCCGCGTAGATCCACTGGCCGAGGTACGTCGCCAGGTCGGGCCGGAAGCGCAGGCCGATGACGTGCAGTTCGGCCCCGGCCGGCGGGGCGAGCACCGTCACGCCGGCGAACCAGCAGCTGGACCCGCACGTGACGAACGCGGGATCGACCTGCACGTCGACCGTCCCCGGCACCTGCGCGCGGATCGTGCATGCGACCGTGGCCGTGAAGTGGGCGTAGAGCCCGGGCTGCACGACGACGACGTCGCCGGGCGCGGCGACCGCGACGGCATCACGGATCTGCGCGTAGCCACCGGGCCCGACGAGCAACGTGGCCTGCGCCGAGGCAGCGACCGCGAGCAGCAGCGGGAACAGGGTGGCGGGTATTGGGCATTCCATCGCCCAGCCATCCTACTGCATCGCGGTCGCCGTCGCTCAGAGATCGACGCGACAGACGTGGTCGGGGCAGGACACTTCGTCGATCGTGACCCGGACGCGCCGGTCCGGTTCGGCCGAGCTGCGCAGCACGTAGTCGCCGGGCCGCAGGTGCCGAAACTCGTAGCCGATGCGCCCGTCGTCCGCCGCTCTCGCGCGCACCTGCCCTTCGATGTCGTATTGCTCGGGCGAGAGGAACACCATCGGCGAATCCTCACCGGCCGCCCGGCACGCCCCGACCAGGCGGAAGCCGGGCTGCAGCTGCAGCCGCAGCGGTTCGGCGCCGTCGACGCGGACCCGCAGCCTGGGCTGCTGCGCCGTGCCGAAGAACGCGTAGTTCGCGTCGGGCAACGACCGCACGTCGACGCCGACCCACACTTCCGGTTGGGGCAGGCCGACCAGCGCGAAGGTGCCGTCGGCCGCCGACGTCGCGACCTTGCCCGGCCCGGTTGCGAACGGGAACACCGGCAGCGCCTCGACGGTCGCGCCCGCGAGCGGCTTGCCGTCGGGCGCCAGCACGACGCCGTGCACCTTGCCGGCGCCGCGCACCGGCGTCAGCGCCACCGTGCTCGTCTCGCCGCTGGCGACCGTCGCCGTCGCGTTGGTCGGCACGAACGGCGAGTCCGGCGCGAAGAACGCCCAGACCTCGAACGGACCGGGCGGCAGTCCCGCGAACTCCGCAGTCCCCGTCGCGTCGATCGCGACGCGCTGCGGCGCGCACGCGAAGCCGTCGGCCTCTACGGACTTGCGGACCAGCTGGATGTCGCAGTGGCCGGTGACCCCTGGCACCTCGACGCGCAGTCGGCCGGCGCGCGCGACCGTGAACTCGACCAGGATGTCGCGCTCGGCACCGCGCGTGACCTCGCGCTGCGCCGCGCGGCGATCGACGAACCGTTCGGGGTCGCCGGTCGCATCGAGGTCGACGAACCCGTGCTCGTCCTGCCAATCGGCGAACACCGCCAGCCCGCCGGCGTCGGTCTTGGTGTCCGCCCGACCCGACATGCGCACCGTCGCGCCCTCGACCGGTTCGCCGCGATCGTCACGCACCGCGACGACCACCGCGTGCTGCGCGGTGATGCGTTCGGGCGACGCATCGTTCGCCGGCGCCACCTTGGACGGCCCATCGGCCACCATCGGCGTCACCGCGGGCGAGACCGCACTCGGCGGCATTTCGGCCGCAGGTCCCGCTCCGCCGCGCGGACCCGGCTCGCCGATGTTCCACCATGCCCACACACCCAGGCCCAGCAGCGCGACCGCAAACGCGCCGAGCAGCACATGGCGCCGCACGCGCCGGCCGGACGAAGGTTCACGATGGGCGGACTTTGGCATGGCAACTTGCTCCCGGCGAACCACGGAATCGGCGATCGAGTGCATGAGATCCATCCTCCCGGTCAGTGCAAGATCCGCCATTGCAGGACCAGTTCCTGCTCGGGCGTGTGCGCAAGCACGCGCAACAGCGCGCGCACGCGCTGCGTGCCGTCGGCCGTGTCGAGGAAGTAGAGGTGACCGACCGCCACCTCGGCTCGCACGAACCCCTCGACGACCGGCGCGGCAGGCGCCGCGACGATCAGGTGGGCATCGGGATCGCGGCCGAACCGCTCCGGCTTCCCCGCGACCAGACCTTCGTCGGTGACGGCGAGCGAAGGCAGCGCCGTGAACAAGGTCTGCGCGTCGCGCAGGTCGCCGATGTCGACCAGCGCGGCGGCCCAACCATGCCGGATGCCGCCGACCAGTTCGTCGCGCCCCGTCACCAGGTTGGTGGTGAATGCGACGTGACCGGAGCGGCTCCAGTACTCCCCGCCCACGGCGACCCGTCCGAACTCGCCGGTGAGCATGTCCAGCGTCGACGCCGCCGGGTCGAGCGCGAACAGCCGCGTGCAGTGGATCTCGTCGGCGTCGCTGGCCACCGCCGCCTGGCAGACCGCTGCCTGCGGCAGAGCGCGCGCGGTGCCGCCGTCATCACCTTGGGTGCCCAAGGCGATGGCCAATGCGGCCACCGCCACCACGCCGAATCGTTGCTGCTTGTCGAAGTTCATGGCTTGCTCCTTTCGCGTAAGGCCTGCCCCCACCGCAGCGAGGGCAGGCAGTCAATGGACATCCGAGCGATCGGCGGACCGATCAGCTGCCCGGGCAGGCCGCACCGTCGCCGCCCTTCTTGCCCTTGGCGCCCGCCGGGCCACCGACATTGCCGCCCGCGCCACCGTTGCCGGGCGCACCTCCGCCGCCAGCGCTCGAACCCTCGCGCACGCAGCACCCGCCAGCGCCGCCGTTGCCGCCGTTGCCGCCCTTGCCGCCGACGCCACCCTGGGTGTGGTTGCCACCGGGGCCGCCATTGCCGCCAGCGCCACCGGGGCCGCCAGGTGCACCGCAGCCGCCGGTGCCACCATTGCGGCCATCGATGCCGTTGCCAGGGGGCGCCCCGTCGAGCCCCTTGCCGCCATCGCCGCCGCGGCCACCGGCGCCGCCCGGGCCGCCCGGCGAGCTGCCACCGTCGCCCGGCGTGCCGCCCTTCGAGCCGGGGCCGCCAGGTCCGCCGTCACCACCCTTGCCGCCCGTTCCGGCGCCTACGGCGTCACCACCCTTGCCACCATTGCCGCCTTGGCCGCCGCCCTTACCACCGTTGCCGCCGTTGCCACCGTTGCCGTTCGGGTCGGCTCCCTTGCCGCCGGGACCGCCGTTGCCGCCCCAGCCGACGCCGTTGCCGCTGCCGCCGTCCCCGCCATCGCCGCCCTTGCCGCCACCCGGCACGCCGGAGCCGCCTGCGCCGCCGTCACCACCCGTGCCATTGCCGCCGGTGGAGCTGCCACCATTGCCGCCGCGGCCGCCGAGCGGGCCACCAGGACCACCGGCGCCACCACCACCGTTCCAGCTGTTGCCACCGGCGCCACCTTGGCCAGTACCGGCCCCGGCACCGCCCATCCCGCCGGTACCGCCAGCGTTGGAACCGTCGCCCCCTCGGCCGCCCCAGCCGTTGCCGAAGCCACCACCACCGACGCCGCCGTTGCCGGGCAGCCCCTGCAGGCCGCCGGCGTCACCGTCGAAGCCGTTGGGATGCTGGGCGTTGCCGGGCAGGCCGTTGCCGCCCGTCTGGCTCGGCAGCAGAGAAGCGAGCGCGCTGAGCGCGCCCACGAGCAGGAGAGTCTTCTTCATGGTTGTTCCTTGGTCTTGGACACATGTGCTTCCCCTGCTCAGGTCACGGAGTCTCAGGTTTCGCCGGCATTCGGCTCATGCCCGCGCCAGCTCGCCATCCGGTGGTCGGCACGGAACCCGCGACGGGCCTTGCGGCGGGCGGGCCCGACCGGACTCGCGCGCAGGAGTAGCATGGCCACGATGCGGACGTGGCGAAGCGACCTCCTGCCGTCGATCGCGCTCGCAACGGCGGCGGCGTGTGCCGCCGGTGTACACCGCGAACCCGACGCGTCGGCCTGGCTCGGGGCGGCCGCGCGCGCCGCAGACGACACGGTCAGGTTGGCCTTGGCGAACGTGCTGCTGACCCGCGGCGATGCCAGCGCGATGCCCCTGCTGGAGACGCTGCTCACGGACGCCAACGAGCAGGTGCGGGCCACGGCGATCGCCGCGTTGGCGTCGATCGGCAGCCAGGCCCCCACGGCGCAAACGCGGGTGAGCCGCCTCTTGACCGAGCGCGCCAGCGCGGAGCCGGCCGGCGCGCCACGGCTCGCCGCCTTGTCGGCGCTGGCGTCGACCTGCCACGCCCGAGGCGATTGCGTTGCCGGGCTCGAGCGGGCCTACGCAGCGGCAACGACGCCGGCCGACCGCGTGTTCCTGGCCCTGGCTCTCGCCAACGCCGAACCTGCCGACCTGGCCGCGTCGGCGGCGCGCTGCGAAGCGCTCTTCACCGAGCTGCAGGCGCAGGGCGTCGACTTCCTTTCCTACCAGCTGCTGCCGCACATGGCGGCGAGCGCGCGCGCAGCCGCAGCGCAGTCCCTGTGCGACAACCGCAATCCGCGGGTCGCGTGGGCCGCACAGGAGCAGTTGTCGGCCGCGGCCGCGATCCTGGCGGGGACGGCCCCCGCCACCCCCTCGGCCCGCGCTGCGGAGTCCGAGTCGGTGGCGTGGAACGAGGTGGCCTGGCAGGAGGAAGACCCGCGGCGACTCGACACCGAGCTGGCGTCGGCGCGCCTCGTGCTGGTCGGCGAAGTGCACGACGAAGGCGCCCTCCGCACGCAACAGATCGCCTGGTTGCGGGCGTTCAGCACGCACCCCGAAGACGAAGCCGTGGGATTCGAGACGTCCGTGCAGGGCGTTCAAGAACCGGTGCTCGCGGTCGCACGCGAACTGGGCATGCCCCTGATCGCCCTCGATCCGGACCTGGCCCTCGGCGCGCAGGGACGCCATCGCGAGCGCGACCTGATCGCGGCGCAACGGATCGATCGGTGGCTCGACGAGGATCCCCGCCATCGCATGTTCGTGCTCCGTGGCCAGAACCACGTCGTGACGATGGCGACGCTGAACCGCGCGGTGCACGCGGAGCCCGTCAGCATCCTCACGACGGCGCCCGAAGTGCCGCTGCGCGTCGCCGGGCTCGATGCCGCGGGCCGCACGTTCCGCCTGGCCGTGCCCGGCCGACGCGGCGTGTTCTGGTCGTGGCAGTGTCCGGATGGCGTGACCGCCAGGAACCAGGCGGTGCTGCGCGAATGGCTCCGCGCCGCGTCGCCGACGAGCCGGTAGCCGAGTGCCGGGCGGCCGGCCGCGACGACGCCATGCGATGGCTTCAGACCGTCGAGAATGCGGAGAATTCGCGGTACGTTCACCGCCTCCCCGGCGGTTGGTCTGCGTGTCATCCGCCTCCCCACCCGTCGCCCTCGCCCGCTGCAGCCACGGACCTGCGAGCGTGCCGCAGGGCTCCCCTCCCATGGCCGATGCCGAAGCCCTGATCCGCACGCACCAGGCCGGGATCTGGCGCTACCTGCGCCTGCTGGGTGCTCCGGCGGCCGACGCCGAGGACCTGCTGCAGGAGACGTTCCTGCGCGTCCTGCGGCGGAACGACGATCGCGAGGTCGCCGCGCCGATGCTGCGCACGATCGCGCGGGGCCTCTGGATCGATCGCCATCGCTGGCTGCAACGGCAGCGCGCCGTGCAATGGGCCGACGAGGTAGATCGTTCGCTGGCCGGGCACGGCGGCGATGCCGACGGCGACGCCTGGCTGGACGCGCTCGCCGCGTGCCGGCAGCGGCTGACGGCGCGCGCGCAGCGGGCCCTGGACCTCACCTACCGCGACGGCTGCGACCGCCGCACCGTCGCGCGCGAGCTGGGGCTCGCCGCCAACACCGCGCGCAACCTGCTCGCCACCGCCCGCGACACGCTGCGGCAATGCATCGAACGCCACCTGCAAGCTGACGAAGGAGCGCAGTCATGACCGCATACGACGACCGCGAACGAGTCTTCGACGCCCGCCTCGGCCTCGGCCTGCGCGAGTTGGACGGCCGCGAACCGGCTCCCGATGTCCGCGCCGCGGTGCTCGAACGGCTCGAGGCACCGGCGACGCCGCGCGCGCGCTGGCACGCTTTGCCGTGGCTGGTCGCACTGCTGGCGGTGGCACTGGTCGCGACGACCGCCTGGTGGAGTCGCAGCGACCGCCAGGCCCCGACGGTGGTCGCGGCTCCGCCGCAGGATCCGGCAGGCCCCTGGCGTCTCGTCTACCGGCTGGACCTGACGGCTGAGGCCGACGACGAGCAGCTGCAGGCAACGGCGGCGATCGTCCAGCAGCGCCTGGGCGCGCAGGCCACCGTTCGGGCCGAGCAGGAGGGGACGATCGTCGTGACGTTCGCCGACGCCAAGGGCGGCGAAGTCGACGCCGTGCGCGCCCTGATCGAAGATCCCGGCCGGTTCGAGATGCGCCTCGTCGCCACGCAGGGACGCGGCGCGAAGGACGGCCGCTACGACCTCGCCGCGGAACGCACCCGCCTGCAGGCGTGGCTCGCGGACGGCGGCCGCGAGCGGCTCGCGCGCGATCCGCACGCAATCGCCCAGCACACGACGACGAGCCAGGAGCTGCGCTGGTGCGTGCACCGCATCCTGCCGCGCCACGATCAGCCGGAGCGGTTCGACATCGGCTACCACGCGATTCAGGCCTACGCCGACTGCACCATCGCGGCCTTCGCCGCCGAGGATTGGAACGACGGCAAGGTGCCGGACCGCCTGCAGGCGCTCCCCCCCTCCGACCGCGGCCTCGTCGAGCTGGTCGCGATCGATCTGCGCGAGCCGCACTTCGACGCCAGCGACCTGGACCCCGGCTCGATCCGATTCGTCGGGAGCGACACCGCGAATCCGGCTTTCGTGTACGCGATCCGCCCGGCGCGCGCCGCGGCCTACGGCGACTTCACGGCTGCGCACGTCGACGAGTTTTGCGCACTGCTGTGGAATGACGAGGTGACGCAGATTCCGCGGTTCTTGACGCGCCTTCCGGGCAGCGGCCGGATCGAAGGCATCTCCCCGGAACAGATGCGACTCCAGACGCGGATCCTGACCACGCCGCTGCCGGCGCGACCGCAGCTCATGAAGTCGGAACCGGCGACGCGCCGCTGATTCGAGCGCGTCAGGGCGCCAGCTCGTCCGGCAGCCGCCGCACCTTGCCGTCGCGGCCGACGCACGCGAGCCGCGTCGATCCCGTCGCGCAGACCTCGCCGTCGCGCTCGCGGGTGCACTCGTAGCCGAGCGTGATCGCCGCGCGACCGGCTTCGACGATGCCGACGCGGATCGCGACGACCTCGTCGTAGTCGACCGGCTTGTGGTAGCGGCAGACGAACTCGACGATCTGCAGCAGGTTGCCTTCGTCCTCCATCTGCCGGTAGGTCTTGCCGCGCGCGCGCAACCACTCGGTGCGCGCCTCCTCGAACCACGCGACGTAGCTGCCATGGTGCGCGACGGCCATGCGATCGGTCTCGCAGTAGCGGACGCGGACCTTGTGGACGGGGCCGGTGAACTCGGTCATGGCTTGCCAGTCTCGCAGACGGCGCGCAACCGCGCGAGCCGATCGCGCGCGACGGCGAGCGCCAGTTCGCCGGGCGGCACGTCCTCGGCCGCGGCGCGGACGAGCAATTCGCGCGCGGTGACCCCGATCCGCTGCAGGCGCGCCAGGCCGGTGCGTTCGCCGAACAGGTGCCACGACGCGCCCTGGATCAGCGCGCCGGCGTTGGCGACGAAGTCGGGCACGCACGGCACGCCGCGCGCGTGCAGCACGCGGCCGGCGGCGGCATTGGCGAGCACGTTGTTGGCGGCGCCGCAGACGCCGCGGGCCGGCAGCTCGCGGGCGATCGCCTCGGTGACGACGCCGCCGAGCGCGCACGGCGCGAACAGGTCGCACGGCTCGCGCGCGATGCGTTCGGTCGCGACCTGGCGAGCGCCGTGCACGGCGGCGACCGCGGCCGCGCGTTCGGGCAGCACGTCGGCGACGACGAGGCGCGCGCCGGCCTCGGCGAGCAGCCCGCACAGCCGCGCACCGACGGCGCCCGTGCCCTGCACGCAGACGGTGGCGCCATCGAGGTCGATACCGAGATGTGCGGCGAGCGCCTGCTGCGCGGCGAACACCCCGACCGCCGTCGCCTGGGCGAGGTCGCCCGGGCCCTCGGCCGGATCGTCGCCGATCGCGACGACGCGCGTCTCGGCGGCGACCCCGCGCAGGTCGTCGGCCGTGGTGTTGACGGCGGGCCCGGTGAAGAACGTGCCGCCGAGCTGCGCGACCGTGCGCCCGACCAGCCGGTAGGCGGCGCGGCGGTCGAGGCCCGGCGCGTCGAGCAGCACGGCCTTGCCGCCACCGGCCGGCAGCTCGGCGAGCGCGCACTTCCAGGTCATCGCCTGTGCCAGCGCGACGGCGTCGGCGACCGCGTCGCCGAGCGCCGGGTAGGCCCAGCGGCGGATGCCGCCGTGCGCGGGGCCGGCGGTCGTGTCGTGCACCGCGACGACGGCGACCGCACCGCTCCGGCGGTCGCGGACCACCACCACCTGCTCGCAATCGGTGCCGGCCAGCACGTCGGCCGCGCTGCGCTCCGTCGAAGTCATGGGCGGATTCTGGCCCCGCGCCGGGAATCCGGGAAGGATCGAGGCCCTGGTTCCTCCAAACTCCCCCATGATGCGAGCCGCCGCCCTGCTCTCTTCCCTGTTGGTGCTGAGTGCATGCAGCAGCAGCCCCACCATCCGCACCGAAGCCGCGCCGGATCTGACCGAACACGAACGCGAGATGCGCGCGCTGGACAAGGAGCGCCGCGACTTCGACGTCACGCTGCTGAAGCTCGACCAGGCGATCGATTCCTACGTGCAGGCCGTCGCCAACCGCGGCGAGGTCCGCGCCGACAACCTGGCCACGCGGCTCGAGAAGTCGATCCACGACATGGTCGTGGACGAGGGCCCCGTCGAAATCGGCAAACCCGAGCGCCCGCCCGGCGAGAACTACCGTCGGCTGCTCGCCACGGCGACCGATGGCACCGACGCTCGCAACCAGGGCATCGCGCTGGCCGCGCTGGGGTTCTCCGGCCACAGCGAGGTCATGCCGACGATCCTGCAGGGCGCCCAGCTCGACGACCCCTACCTCGTCGATCACGCGGTGCTCGGCCTCGCCGTGCTGCGCTCGCCGAAGACGCCGCCCGGTGTCCTCGGGGCCGTCATCCTGCGGCGCAAACATCCCGAGGACGGTCGCTGCCTCGCCGCGTGGACGCTGTACCGCATCCAGGAGGCCAGCGAGTCGGCCGCGGAGATCAAGGCGATCTGGGTGCGCTGCCTGACCGAGGAACGCGAGAACGTGCCACCCGGCGTGCTCGTGACCGCCGTCCGCGGCCTCGGACTGGCGCGCGATCCGCAGCACAGCGCGCTGGTCGCCGACTACCTGAAGAACCCGACGCCGCGCGTGCGGATGGCCGCGGCGATCGCGCTGGCGCGCATGAACGCGCAGGACCACGCGGCCGACCTGATCGACCTGCTCGGGCCGCAGGAGGCGGTGCAGAACGTCCGGCTGTGCGCGCGCAAGGCACTGGCGGACCTTGCCGGTGGCAGCGACTACGGCTACGACGTCACGGCGTGGCGCAAGATCTTCGACCGCGGTCGGTAGGGCCCCTCGCCGCGCCGGCGCTGCGCCGCGGCTCGGCCTGCGCTGCGTTCGCCGTGCTGGCGGCGGCGTGCGGCGAGCCGACGGCGCGCGTGCCCGCCGACCAGCTCGTCGCGCATGTCCTCGACGAGTGCCACCGGCTGCTGCGGGGGCAGCTCGATCGCATCTCCGCCGACGTCACGCTGCCAGGCGGTGAGACCGTGCATTGTGCGGCGCAGCTGCCCGACCGCCTGCGCACCGCCAGCAGCGACGGCGTGTTCGTGCTGGTCGGCGACACCGCGGTGCGCGTTCGCGACAACGTGCGGACGCCGGCGAGCGCGACCGAACGGCTGCGGCTGACGTTGCTGCGCGGGCTGCTCGACGCCGCGAGCCTCGGCCCGCTGCACCGCGCCGCGGCCTGTCGCGATGCCGGGGCCGATGCCTACGACCTCGAGGATGGCGCCAACGTCACCTGGCGCGTGCAGTTCGCCGCGGCGTCGCCACGGCCGACCAGCCTGACCGGACCGCTCGGCGAAGTGCGCTTGCTCGCCTGGCGACAGACGACGCGCGAACCGCCGACCTGGATGGTGACGCGCGCCGAGCTGGCCGGACTCGGCGTGTGCGAGGTGTCGTTCGCGCTGGCCGACGTCGCCTGGGACGCGGACTTCTGGACGACCACGCCGGGCCCGATCGCCGGCCGCGACGGATCCCCCGCGACCGCGGGCACGGCGCCGACGACCCTGCGCATGCCGGTGACGGCGGGCGTCGAGCCGCGTTCGGCGGTGCCGATCGCGGTGACCGCTCGCGCCGTGCGCTGGGTCGTGCTGCCGGATCCGGGCGATTGGGCGGCGCGCGCCGCCGCCTACGCGCCGCTGCACGCGGAGCTGCTGCGGCAGAACCAGCAGATCGCGGGCTTCTTCGGCCTCACGCGGGAAGGCGAGCGCGACCTGCTGGTCGTGCCGTTCCGCCAGCGGCCGGACGGCGCGGCCTTCACCGCTCCGGAGGACTGGACGATCCGCGACGTGCCGGCCGGCAAGGCGCTGGTCGTCTACCCGCCGCAGGGCGATCTCGACGAACGGCGCCGCATCGGCGAGGCGCAGTTGCGCGACACGCTCGTTGCCGAGGGCGTGGCGCCGCTCGGCCCGATCCTCGTGCAACCGTGGTTCCATCTGCACGAAGGGCCGCCGAGCGCAGCGCAGCTCGCCGCGCCGGTGGTGCGGATCTCGGTGCTGGTGCCATGACCGGGCACAGCGCGTTCGCACCGGTGCCGTCGCCGCTCGGCGAGCTGTGCGTGGTCGTCGCCGCCGACGGCCGGCTGGCGGCCGTCCGGCTGCCGGGCAAGCCGCCGGAGCTGCCGTCCGACGCGGTCGCCGACCCGGGCCGCTGCGCCGCGGCCGTGCGCCAGCTCACCGAGTACTTCGCCGGCCGCCGCACTGCGTTCGACCTGGCGCTGGCGCCGCACGGCACGCCGTTCCAGCTCGCCGCCTGGCGCGCGCTGCAGACCATCCCGTTCGGCGCGACCGTCAGCTACGGCGAACAGGCGCGCCGGCTCGGCCGGCCGACCGCCGTGCGTGCGATCGGCGCCGCCAACGGCCGCAATCCGCTGCCGATCGTCGTGCCGTGCCACCGCGTCGTCGGCGGCGACGGCCGCCTGGTCGGCTTCGGCGGCGGCCTCGCGGCGAAGCGCTGGTTGCTCGACCACGAAGCCGCGGTGCTGCGCCGCGGCACCGCCACCCTGCCGTTCCCCGAACCGTCTCCCTGACCGCCACCGAAGCATGGCTCTCGAATCGCCGCTCGCCTCGCACTGGGACCTCGACCCCGAGGTCACGTTCCTCAACCACGGCAGCTTCGGCGGCTGTCCGCGCGCGGTGCTCGCCCACCAGCGCGAACTGCAGCGCGAGATGGAGCGCGAGCCGGTGCGCTTCCTCGCCCGCGAACTCGAAGGGCGGCTCGACGCCGCACGCGCCGCGCTGGCCGCGTTCGTCCGCTGCGACGCCGACGATCTCGCATTCGTGCCGAACGCAACCGCCGGCGTCAACACGGTGCTGCGCTCGCTGGCGTTCGCGCCCGGCGACGAGCTGCTGACGATCGATCAGGAATACAACGCCTCGCGCAACGCGCTCGACTTCGTCGCCGCGCGCAGCGGCGCCAGGGTGGTGACCGCGCCGATCCCGTTCCCGATCGCCGCGCCGCAGCAGGTGGTCGACAGCGTGCTCGCGCACGCGACGCCACGGACGAAGCTGCTGCTGATCGACCACATCACCTCGCCGACCGGGCTCGTGCTGCCGATCGCCGAGATCGTGGGCAAGCTCGCCGCGCGCGGCATCGACACGCTGGTCGACGGCGCACACGGCCCCGGCATGGTGCCGCTCGACCTCGATGCGCTCGGCGCGGCCTACTACACCGGCAACTGCCACAAGTGGCTGTGCACGCCGAAGGGCTCGGCGCTGCTGCACGTGCGCCGCGATCGCCAGGCCGCGATCCGGCCGCTGGCGATCAGCCACGGCGCCAACGCGACCCGCACCGATCGCTCGCGCTTCCGGCTCGAGTTCGACTTCACCGGCACGGCCGACTACACGCCGTTCCTGTGCATCCCGACCGCGCTGCGCGTGCTCGGCGAACTGCTGCCCGGCGGCATCGCGGCGCTGCAGCAGCACAACCGCGACCTGGCGCGCGCCGGCCGCGACCGGCTGTGCGCCGCGTTGCGGATCCCGGCGCCTGCGCCCGACGCGATGCTCGGTTCACTGGCCGCCGTGCCGTTGCCGCCCTGCGCCGAGCCGTGCGATGCGATGGGCCGCGACCCGTTGCAGGCGCACCTGTTCGACGACCACGGCATCGAGGTGCCGGTCATGCGCTGGGCTCGACCGCCGCTGCGTCTGCTGCGCATCGCCGCGCAGGCGCACAACACGGTCGCGCAGTTCGAACGCCTCGCCGAACTGGCTGCGGCCTGGCACCCGGGCCGCTGAACCGGCACCCCACGCACGAGCGCGCCCGAGGTCCGTCCACGACCGTGTTCGAACGGTCGTTTGAATCGATCGTTCGCCCCGGCTACGGTCCCGGCCCGTGCGCGGAACCGACACCAAGACGGCGCTGCTCGACGCCGGCGAACGGCTGTTCGCCGACCGCGGCTTCGCGGCGACCTCGTTGCGCGACCTGACCGCCGCCGCCGGCACCAACCTCGCCGCGGTCAACTACCACTTCGGCAGCAAGGATGCCCTGGCGAAGGCCGTGCTGCACCGGCGGATCGCGCCGATCAACGCCGAACGGCTGCGTCGGCTCGCCGCGCTGCCGGCGCGCGCCGGGGTCGCCGCGATCGTCCGCGCCTTCGTCG
>CAYMRG010000059.1:6186-14996 GCA_964392555.1 uncultured candidatus Brocadiaceae bacterium | reverse complement strand
CTCGCCGAGGTCGCCGAGCAGCTCGTCGACCTCGGCGAGGATCGCGCGCGGCCGGCACGGCAGCGACTCGACCGACAGCCGGCCGGCCTCGAGCTTCGAGATGTCGAGCAGATCGCCGATCAGGCAGACGAGGTGTTGCGCGTTGCGCCGGATCGTCTCGATCGACTCGCACTCGAACTGCGAGTCGTCGCGTTCGGCGAGCCGTTCCTGCGCGGCCTCGGCGAAGCCGATGATCGCCGTCATCGGGGTCCGCAGCTCGTGCGAGATGTTGGCGAGGAACATGCTCTTCGAGCGGTTCGCGGCCTCCGCCTGGTCGCGCGCCTTCTGCAGCTCCTGCGTGCGGGCGCGCACCTGCGCGTCGAGGTCGGCCAGCGTCTGCTTGACCTGTTGCTGCAGGTTCCACTTGCGCGTCAGCGCGCTGGCGATCTGCAGCACCTCGATCGGGTCGAACGGCTTCTTGACGATCAGCAGTCGATCGGTCTGGCCGAGGCGGTGCACGGTCTCGTCCCACGAGTAATCGCTGAACGCCGTGCAGATGACGATCTCGGTCTCCGGGCTTGTCGCCCAGATGTGCTCGATCGTCTCCAGGCCGTCCCAGCCGGGCGGCATGCGCATGTCGACGAACACCAGCGCAAACGGGCACCCCTCGGCCTCGGCGCGGCGGACCAAGTCGTAGCCGGCGTCGCCCTGCGAAGCCGTCGCCAGCTCGAACGCGACCTGCCGGCGATCGACGAGCGCTTCGCCGAACAGGTCCGCCTCGGCGGCAGCGAGTGCGTCGGTGGCGTGGCTGGCGGGCGTCAGGATCTTGCGGAAGTCGCTGAGGATCGCCTCGTTGTCGTCGATGACGAGCACGCGCCGATTGAGCTTCTCGCCGCCGCTCATGCCTTCACCTCGACCGGCACATCGGTCGGCAGCTCGAGACGGAAGGTGGCACCGCGGCCGGGGCCGGGGCTCTCGACCGTGAGGCGACCGCCCATCTCGGTGGCGGCGTTGGCGCTGTGGTGCAGACCGAAGCCGTGGCCGTTGCGCTTGGTCGTGAAGCCGAGCGCGAAGATCTTCGCCAGGTTCTCGGGCGCGATGCCGCACCCGCTGTCGGTCACGTCGATCGTCGCCATGCCGTGGACGACCCGCGCGGCGATGACGATGGTGCCCTTCCTGGACTCGCTGGCGAGCACGGCGTGCTTCGCGTTGCTGACCAGGTTCATCAGGATCTGCAGCACGCGCGAACGGTCGATGACGATCGGTTCGGTCGCGTCGACGTCGCAGGTCAGCGCGATGTCGTGGGCGCGCAGCGTCTCGTCGAACAGCGCCACGACCTCCTGCACCATCTGGCCGAGGTTGGTCTTGGTCGTGACACCGCCGCAGCGGGCGTAGCTCTGCTGCCGACCGACGATGTCCTTCATGTGCTCGATGCGCTTGCTGAGCGTCGACGTCTCCTCGAGCATCGCGGCCTGTTCGCTGCGCAGGTGGGCGGCGAGCTGCGTGAGGTATCCCGGCAGCTTGCTGCCCTGCGGCGACCTGGTCAGGAAGTCGGCGAGATCCGCGCTGTGCGACTGCAGCAGCTCGGCGACCTTCTCGACGCCGCTGATGCGCGAGTCCTGCATCTGGCGCACCAGCAGGTCGGTCGAGACGTTGACGTTGTTGAGCACGTTGCCGACGTTGTGCAGCACACCGTTGGCGATCTCCGCCATGCCGGCGCGGCGCGACGTCTCGACGAGCTGGCGGTTCAGCTCGTCCTTCTGCGACTGCACGGACTGGCGGCGGACGATCTCCTGCTCGAGCGCTTCGACGGTGCTG
The DNA here is from genome assembly GCA_964392555.1 of uncultured candidatus Brocadiaceae bacterium. Lineage (GTDB taxonomy): Bacteria > Planctomycetota > UBA1135 > UBA1135 > UBA2386 > CAYMRG01. The sequence continues at coordinate 13,199 of CAYMRG010000059.1, read as the reverse complement.
GCGAGTTCGCGCGTGCGGTCGGCGACGCGCCGCTCGAGCTCGGACCAGGCCTTCTCGATCGGCAGCACGAGCTGTCGCGAGAACCAGGTGACGAACACCGCCAGCACGACGACGCCGAGGATCGCGATCGTGAGGCCCGCGCGGACCGGCAGGTCGTGCACCTCGCGCTCGCGTTCCGCCCCCTGCTGCGCGGCCTCGCGGACGAGGACCTGGAAGTGGCGCAGATCCTGCTCCACCTCGCGCGCGGCGTCGTCGAGGAACGCGAGCCCGTCGGTCACCTCCTCGTTGGCGTGCCGGGCCTGGGCGCGCTCGACGGCGACGATCTGCGATTCGATCTCGACGAGGTGGGCGTGGATCCGGCCGAGCGTCGGCGGATCGGCATCGGCCATCGTGCGGTCGAGGACCTCGACCTTCTGCGTGACCTCGTCGAGATAGACGCGGTGGACCTTGCCGTCCGCCTTGTCCGGGTTCTGCCGATCCTGGTCGGAGCGCGTGTGGATCTGCTGCAGCGCCTCGAGGCTGGCCTGAACCGACAGGCTCGCCTCGAGGCCGTTGGCGACCACCGTCGCCGCCTCCTGCGCCAGGCCGGTGAAGTGCGCGCTTGCGACGATCTGCGCGATCTGCAGCGCGAGGGCGAAGACGAAGCCGAGGACGAGCTTGATCGTCAGCGACATGTCGGGCTCCTCTCCGCGTGCGTCACGTGCCGCATATCGCTAACCGCGTGGCGTCGCTTGAGGCAGCGGCGCCAGGCATGCGCAATCGCGCGGTTCTTCCTCGGGGAAGTCCCGCATGCGGGAAAGCCCCGTGCCGGCGAGCCTTCAGCGCGGCGGTGGTCGTCGCCGATGCCGCGTCGGGAGGAGGCGCCGCCTGGCGAACGTCCATTGAGCAATCGCAGCATCGTCGTCGTCGTCACTGCAGCATGGCTGGCGCCGTTCCTTTGCGCGCAGGATCCGGAGCTCGCGCGCACCGTCGAGGAACTGAAGAAGCGCGTCGAGGAACTGGAGGACCATCAGGCCGAACTGCTGGAGAGCGCCGGCGGTCGCGCGCTGGTGCAGGCCTACACGGCGAAGGGGCTCGACATCGGCGGCCACGAGACGAGCGTCTTCGCGAGCATCCACGGCAGCGGCGGCAGCAACACCGGCCACCTGGTCTCACTGTGCGAGTTCTACGTCAAGGCGACCGTCAGCGACGACTGGTCGGTATTCCTCGCACCCGGCTTCTACGTCTACAACGGCGCCTTCCTCGACGATCCGGCGACCGGCACGGTCGGTGATCCCGGGTTCACCTCCGACCTCAGCGCGGACTCGCACACGATCATCTCCAAGCTGCAGGCCGAGTACCGCTACTCGGACCTGCTGCGTGTCCGCGGCGGCGTGATCGGCACCCCGCACGGCACGACCAGCCGCGAGTACTTCATCCCGAGCCACCTCTATGGCGTCGGCAGCCTGCACACGCGGCTCTACCTCGAGAACCTGCTGTTCCCGCAACAGGTCGACGGCATCTGCGCGTCGGGCGTGGCGGCGACGTCCGATTGGAACCGTGTCGAATACGACGCCTACGCGGGCTTCGCCGACGAGCTGCCGGACCGCTGGATGGGTGGCGCGCGGCTCGCCTACGTGTTCGGCGAGCTCGGTCTGACGGTCAGCGCGGAGGGTGGGCTCGGCACGCGGCCGGGCCGCAGCGGCGCCGACCTGCTGAACAACGTCGCCTACCTCGAGTCGCCGTTCCCGAGCAACTTCAACACCCAGCGCGACTACCGGTTCGGTGGCGCGACCGCCGAACTGCGGTCGGGGCCGCTGGTCAACAAGACCGAGGCCTACTACAGCGCCGAGAACGGCTATGGCGACCAGAAGGCGTTCTCGACCGAGTGGACCTGGTTCGTGCACGAGAAGCTCGGGCTCTCGTACCGCTTCGACTACTACGATCGCGGCAGCGACGAGTTCGTGACGGGCATCTCGCCGACGATCACGACGGCGCTGGCGCCGACCGGTCACGCCACCGAGCACGCGTTCGCGCTGGTCTACGACCCGCTGTCGACGGTGCGCTTCCGGCTCGACTACCACCATCTGTTGCTGCCCAACAGCTCGGAAGCGGTCGACTTCGTCAACTTCGGCTGGTCGGTGAGCTTCTGAGGCGCCCATGCACCCCGTTCCCCGAATCCTGGCGGCGATCGCGCTCCTGGTGCCGCTAGGCGGCCAGGATCCGGTCGACAAGCCGAAGAAGGCGATCTACGCCGTCGTCGTCAACGACAAGAACCCCGTCAAGGAGACCGGCGACGAGGCCAAGGCCCTGGTCCGCAAGCTGTTCCTCAAGGAGCTGACGCAGTGGCCCGGTTCGCTCGACGCCAAGCCGTACGGGCGTGAGGCGGCCTCCGACGAGCAGGTCGCGTTCCTGAAGATCGTGCTGCAGCTCACCGATTCCGAGCTGGCGCGCCACTGGCTGAAGCAGAAGAACCTCAACGGCACGACGCCGCCGAAGGAGGTCGATTCGGATCGCATGGTGCTGAAGTACGTCGCCCGTACCACCGGCGCATTCGGCATCGTCCGCATCGACGCGATCAAGGACACGCCGGGCGTGCGCATCTTGTTCACGTTCTAGAGGGCTGCCGGTATCGTCGGGCCGATCCCGATGACCGAAGTCCTGCACAGCCACGTCAAGACCAGCTCGCCCGAATACACGCAGAATCGCGAGCACCACCTCAGGTCGATCGAGGAGATCGCCGGGCACCTCGCGCAGGCGAAGCTCGGCGGCGGCGCCGAGGCGGCCGCGCGCCACCACAAGCGCGGCAAGTTGCTGCCGCGCGAACGCATCGCGGCGATCCTCGATCCCGGCACGCCGTTCCTCGAACTGTCGCCGCTTGCCGCGCACGGCCTCTACGGCGGCGATGCGCCGAGCGCGGGCATGGTGACCGGCGTCGGCCTCGTCGAGGGGCGCGAGGTGATGATCGTCGCCAACGACGCGACCGTGAAGGGCGGGACCTACTTCCCGATGACGGTCAAGAAGCACGTGCGCGCGCAGGAGATCGCGCTCGAGAACCGGCTGCCGTGCGTCTACCTGGTCGACAGCGGCGGCGCGTTCCTGCCGCTGCAGGCCGACGTGTTCCCCGACCGCGACCACTTCGGCCGCATCTTCTACAACCAGGCGCGGATGTCCGCGGCGCGCATCCCGCAGGTCGCGGTCGTGCTCGGTTCGTGCACGGCCGGCGGCGCCTACGTGCCGGCGATGAGCGACGAGAGCATCATCGTCAAGGGCAACGGCACGATCTTCCTCGGCGGTCCGCCGCTGGTGAAGGCCGCGACCGGCGAGGTCGTCTCGGCCGAGGACCTCGGCGGCGCCGACGTCCACACGCGCTTGTCGGGCGTCGCTGACCACTTCGCCGAGGACGAGCCGCACGCGCTGCAGATGTGCCGCTCGATCGTCTCCCACCTCAACACGCGCAAGCCGGAGAGTGTCGCGCTGCAGGCGGCCGAGGAGCCGCTCTACGACCCCGAGGAGCTGCTCGGCGTGCTGCCGAAGGACACCCGCACGCCGTTCGACGTGCGCGAGGTGATCGCGCGGCTGGTCGACGGCAGTCGGCTGCACGAGTTCAAGGCGCGCTACGGCACGACGCTCGTCTGCGGCTTCGCGCACCTCGCCGGCATGCCGATCGGCATCGTCGCCAACAACGGCATCCTGTTCTCGGAGAGCGCGCAGAAGGCCGCGCACTTCGTCGAGCTGTGCAGCCAGCGCAAGGTGCCGCTGCTGTTCCTGCAGAACATCACCGGCTTCATGGTCGGCCGGAAGTACGAGACCGGCGGCATCGCCAAGGACGGCGCGAAGATGGTGCAGGCCGTCGCGTCGACCAACGTGCCGAAGCTGACCGTGCTGATCGGCGGCTCGTTCGGCGCCGGCAACTACGGCATGTGCGGCCGCGCCTACCAGCCGCGTTTCCTGTTCACCTGGCCCAACGCGCGGATCTCGGTGATGGGCGGCGAGCAGGCCGCGTCGGTGCTGGTCCAGGTCAAGAAGGACCAGCTCGAGGAGAAGGGGCAGAAGCTGTCGGCCGACGACGAGCAGAAGATGCGCGCGCCGATCCTCGAGAAGTACGAGACCGAAGGGCACCCGCTCTACGCGACCTCGCGGCTGTGGGACGACGGCATCGTCGATCCGCGGCAGACGCGCGCGGCGCTCGCGCTGGCGCTGTCCGCGGCGCTGTGCGCGCCGATCCCGGACTACCAGGCGCCGGTGTTCCGGATGTGAGCAGGCGGCGAACCGGGCGGGCTCTTCCGCGGCGCCTCGGCCGCGAATAGCCTTGCCGGCATGTTCCGTTCCGTCCGTCACTGACCAGCGTGCGGGCCCGACGTGATCGGGTCGCACGAGCGCACGAACGCGAGCCGGTGATCCTCCCGACGCTGGCCGCGTCGCGCCAGCCCGAGTGAGAACCCCATGACCTACGATTTCCGCGCGGCGGCCGAACAGGTCGCCGCAACCGCCCGCGAACACGCGGCCGCCGTCGATGCGAAGGGCGAGTTTCCTGCGGCCACCATCGCCGCCGCCCGCGCCGCCGGCCTGTTCGGCCTGATCAGCAAACCCGACGTCGGCGGCCACGGCCTGCCGCCGCGCGCCGCCGGGCACGTCATCGAGCGGATCGCCCGCGAATGCGGCAGCTCGGCGATGGTGTTGACGATGCACTACTGCGGCACTGCCGTGATCGAGGCGCACGGTCCGCGCGAGGTGCGCGCCGACTGCGCCAGCGGCCGGCACCTGTCGACGCTCGCGTTCAGCGAGGCGGGCTCGCGGTCGCACTTCTGGGCGCCGACCAGCACGGCGCGGCAGGACGGCAAGGACGTCGTCCTCGATGCGCAGAAGAGCTGGATCACCTCGGCGCGCGCCGCGACCGCCTACGTCTGGTCGAGCCGTCCGACCGCCGGCGATGGCGCCAGCACGCTGTGGCTGGTCCCGCGCGACGCGAAGGGGCTGACGATCGCCGGCAGTTTCGACGGTATCGGCCTGCGCGGCAACGACTCGGCGCCGGTCACGGCGAAGGGCGTGCGCGTGGCGGCGACCAGTCGCCTCGGCCCCGACGGCGGCGGCTTCGACATCATGATGGGCACGGTGCTGCCGACGTTCGCGATGCTGATCGCCGGCGGCGCACTTGGCCTCGCCGAGGCGCTGGTGCAGAAGACCGCGGCGCACGCGGGTGGCGCGAAGTACGCGCACCTGCCGGCGCAGAACGCGCTCGCCGACCTGCCGACGATCCGCGCCTATGTCGCGCGAATGCGCATCCGCACCGACATGGCGAAGGCGCTGTGGCAGGAGACGTTCACCGCGCTCGAGAACGGCGCCGCCGATGCCGGGCTGCGCGTGCTCGAGACCAAGGCCGCGGCCGCCGAGTGCGCCGGCGAGGTCGGGGACATCGCGATGCGCGTCTGCGGCGGTATGGCGTTCCGCAAGGAGGTCGGCGTCGAGCGACTGTTCCGTGACGCGCGCGCGGCGATGATCATGGCGCCGACCAGCGACCAGCTGTTCGACTTCGTCGGCAAGGCGGTCTGCGGCCTGCCGCTGTTCGGATGACGCCCATGGCCACGAACGACACGCTGATCCTCGGTGCCGTCGCCTACGACCCGAAGGTCGTGACGATCTGGGACGGCTTCCTGCGCTGGTTCCGCGACCGCGGCCTGCCGTTCGACTACGTGCTCTACCACAACTACGAGCGCCAGGTCGAACAGCACTTCGCCGGTGCGTTCCACGTCGCGTGGAACTCGCCGCTCGCCTGGCTCGAGGCCGAGCGCGTCGCGGCGGCGCGCGGCCGCACGGCCCGCGCGATCGCCATGCGCGACACCGACCAGGACCTGACCTCGGTCGTCGTCGTGCGCGCCGACGCGCCGATCCACGACGTCGACGACCTGCGCGGGCGTCGGCTCGGCGTCGGCGCCGGCGATTCGCCGCAGGCGACGCTGATCCCGCTGGAGCACCTCGCGCGACACGGTCTGCTGGCCGATCGCGATCTGCAGGTGCGACGCTTCGACGTGCTGGTCGGCAAGCACGGCGACCATGTCGGCGGCGAACGCGACGCGGCGCGTGCACTGCTGGCCGGCGAGGTCGACGCGGCGTGCATGATCGACGGCAACCACCTGCTGTTCGCGCAGGACGGGACCTTGCCACGCGGTGCGACGCGCGTGCTGGCGCAGACCGCGCCTTACGACCACTGCAACTTCACGGTGCTCGATGGCGCGCCGACCGCGCTGGTCGAACGGTTCACGTCGCTGCTGCTCGGCATGCGCTACGACGATCCCGCCGTGCGGCCGCTGCTCGATCTCGAGGGTCTCAAGGCGTGGCGACCGGGCCGCACGAGCGGCTACGAGCAGCTGGCGCAGGCGTGCGATCGCTTCGACTGGCTCGCGTCGTTCCTCCGCCGGATGGGCGCGGCGTGAGCGCGCACGACGTCGACCTCGGCGGCGTCGGCCTCGACCAGGGTGGCACGGTGCTGCTGCGTCTGCGGCTCGCCGCGCTCGCGCCGGGCGAACGGCTCGTCGTGCGCGGTGATGCGGCCGAGCTCGGCGTGCACCTGCGCGCATGGGCGCGCGGCGAAGGGCACGAGTTCGTCGGCGGCGTCGGGCGGACGGCCGGCGAGCTGGTGCGCGGCACGGCTGCCAGCGCCCGCTGGGTCGGGGCCGAATTCGCCGGCAGCGCCGAGGGCGACGGCCCGGTCGATGCGGCCCCCGCGCACTGGGGCCTCGCCGCGCGCGGCGCCACGGTCGAAGCCGGCGGTCCGCGTCTGCACTTCGCGCTCGCGGAACGCGACGAGATCTGGAGCGACGACGCCGGCGAGCTCTACCGCGCCGCGGCCGCCGCGCAGTGGGATCCGGCGACCGCGATCCCGTGGCACGCCGAACGCACGCACCCGCGCTTCGTCGAGGACGCGCTGGTGCAGGTGCTGACCTACCTGATCGAGAACGAGACCGCGGCGCTGCTGGTGCCGGCGCGCTTCTGCGCGCAGGTGCACCCGCAGTTCCGCGAGGTAATGCAGGTGC
>CAYMRG010000059.1:0-6161 GCA_964392555.1 uncultured candidatus Brocadiaceae bacterium | reverse complement strand
ACATCGAGGTGTTCACGCGCCGCGCGCGGCTGGCCTCGGCGCGGCTCGGACTGTCGACGGCCGGCGGGCAGGCGTCGCTGCAGACGCTGGTCGAAGAGCCCGACTTCGCGCTCGCGAGCTTCCTGCTGAGCGTCCTCGGCGAAGGCACCTTCGTGCACCTGCTGGGCTTCCTGCACGTGCATGCACCCGATCGCTGCACCGCCGAGATCATGCGGCTCGCGGCGCAGGACGAGGCGCGTCACGTCGCGTTCGGCATGGCCCATCTGCAGCGCCACGCGGCCCGCGATGCGACGCTGCTCGCGCGCCTGCGGCTGGCGATCGCGCGCCGGCACGACGCGCTGCGGCACACGGCCGGTCTCAACGCCGAGGTGTTCGACGCGCTGGTCGTGCTCGCCGCCGGCGAACTGTCGCCGCCGGCGATCGCGCGCGGTCACGCCGCGGTGGCGGAACTGCAGGCGCAGATGGATGCCGGGCGGCGGAGCCGGCTGCGTCGCCTCGGCTTCGCCGCCGACGAGGCGCAGGCGCTGAGCGCGCTGCACACGCGCAACTTCATGTGACGTTTGCGTCCGGTCGTCCGGCCACCGCACGCAGCGCCTTCGCCCACAGCCAGCCGAGCGCCGCGCCGAGCGCGTAGGCGGCGAAGTCGTCCCACTGGAAGCCCTGGCCGAGCACCAGCGCGCCGAGCCGCGTCGCGCGCAGCGCAGCGAGCCAGTCCGTGCGCACGAGCTGCGAGCACTCGATCGCCGCGGCGCAGGCGAACGCGGCGAGCGCGCGCCGGCCATCGGCGAGTGCCGGCCAGACGATCGCGAGCGCCCAGCCGGCCGCGGTCGCGTAGAGCGCGTCGCCGGCGTGCTCCGCGAACCAGCCCGGCAGCGGGAACCGCCGCGACAGGAGGCCCAGCGCGATCGTCGCGGCGAGGCAGATGGCTGCGGTCCAGCGGGCGAGCCGTGGGGCGGGCATCCGTGCAGGCTACGCGCCGCGTGCGGCACCGCCATCGGCGGTTGCGGCGCCTGTGGCGCTCCGGCACAGTGGCGTCATGCGCGAGCCGACCGCCGACCTGACGCCCCCCGAACGCAAGATCCTCGCGGACGTCGAGGAGCACGGGCTGCACATCGTGCACGTGCCCGAGGACGACGAGGGGCCGGGGTTCTCGTTCACGATCGGGCTGTGGCACTCGTTCGAGCAGCCGGAGGTGATCGTGTTCGGCCTGCCCAGCGAGACCGCGCACGAGCTGCTCAACGCGATCGCCGACGACGCCAGCGACGGCAAGCGCTTCCTCGCGGACAGCAAGCACGATGGGCTGCTCGTCGACTACCCGGTGCGCTTCCTCGAGGTGCCCAAGGGCGCCTACGGCGAGTACCTCGGTTTCGCCCGCTGGGCCTACCTCGGCGACGAGTTCCCGTGTGTGCAGTTCGTCTGGCCGGACAAGCAGGGGCGATGGCCGTGGGATGCCGGCACCCGCGATGGCTTCCGCGAGTCGCAGCCGGTGCTGGCGAAGCAGGCTTGGCCGGCGTGAGCGACGGCGCGTTCCGCCCGGTGTGGTGGGCGCGCGGCAGTCTGGCCCAGACGCTGGCCGGGCGGCGGCCCGGCGGCCCGGCGCCGGGGCTCGCGAAGGCGACCTGGCCGACACCGGACGGCGACGCGCTGCAGGTGTTTCTCGCGGCGCCGCGCGAAGCCGGTGAACGCACGCCGATCGTGCTCCTGCTGCACGGTCTCGAAGGCAGCCACGCGTCGCCGTACGTCGGCGAGGTCGCGCGCGGCGTGCTGGCGCACGGCTGGCGGTTCGCGATGTTCGAGTTCCGTTCCTGCGGCGGTGTGCTGAACCGCGCGCGGCGCACCTACCACAGCGGCGAGACCGGCGATCTCGCGTGGGTCGTCGCCCAGCTCGGTTCGCGCTGGCCCGCCGCGCCGCTGTGCGCGGTCGGTGTCTCGCTCGGCGGCAACGTGCTGCTGAAGTGGCTCGGCGAACGCGGCGCCGACGCGCCGTCCGCGCTGGTCGGCGCGGCCGCGATCTCGCCGCCGTTCGACCTCGCGGTCAGCGCGGCGCAGGCCGACGGCCGCTACGGCGGCGCGTTCGCGCGCTGGTTCCTGAAGAGCATGATCGCGACCGCGATCGCCAAGGAACGGCAGTTCCCCGGGCTCTACGACGTCGCCGCCGTGCGCCGTTGCCGCACGTTCGCGGCCTTCGACGAGCTGGTGACGGCGCCGCTGCACGGCTTTCCCACCGCCCGCGACTACTGGCGCACCCAGAGCTGCGCGCCGTTCCTGCCGGCGATCCGCGTGCCGACCTTGTTGGTCGCGGCCGCCGACGATCCGCTCAGCACGTCGGACGCCTTGCCGCGCGCGGCCGTCGCCGGCTCGCGGTTCCTCACGGCGGAGTTCCCGGCGCGCGGCGGGCACTGCGGCTTCGTCGCCGGCGGTTCGCCGCGTCGGCCGAGGCACTGGGCCGAACCGCGGGTGCTGGCTCACTTCGCGGCGCGGATATGATCCGGGCCTGCCCGCCGCGTCTCGACTCTCGGCACCCATGAAGCTCATCCTCGTCGCGTTGGCGCTGCTCGGCGCCGTCCTGCCGGCCCAGACCCAGACGATCGTCTACCACGACGATGCGAACCCCGCGAGCGGCGCGACCAACCAGTTCCCGTTCGGTTCGCAGGGCGTGCGCACGCAGCAGTTGATCCCGCAGAGCGTGTTCGGCAGCCAGCCGGTGCTGATCCAGGATCTGTTCATCGACCCTGCGATCGGCACCGGTGCGGTCTCGCAGGCACAGGTCTGGTATGGCGACTTCGAGATCCGCATGGGGACGACGACGCTGACGACGCTCACGACCAATTGGGCGACCAACCTGCCCAATCCGACGACCGTCTACCGCGGCCCGCTGCTGGTGCGCTTCGTGCGCGATACGTGGATTCCGCTCGGCCTGCCGAACGCCTTCCTGTGGGCGCCGCAGGCGGCGAACGAGAACCTCGTCATCGATTGCATCTGCTGGCAGGTCGTCAGCACCGGGCAGTCGATCCCGCCGACGCAGAACTTCATGGCGGTTCATCGCAGCCCTAATGCGACGATCTCGCGCGCCTACATGCTGAACTGGACGACGACGCAGCCGGCGACCGCGTTCGGCGTCGACGGGCTCGGCGTGAAGCTCGGCTTCCTGCTCGGCGACGGCAACTTCGTCACGCACGACGGTGCCTGCGCCGGCTCGTCGGGCCAGGTGCCGGCGATCGGTGGCGCGACGGGCGCGTGGCCGCAGGCAGGGCAGCCGTTCGTCGTCGACCTGACGCAGGGTGTCCAGTCTTCGCTGGCCGTCCTGGTGCTCGGCCTCGATCCGCTGCACTACGGGTCGATCCCGCTGCCGCTGGACCTCACCGCGATCGGTGCGCCGGGCTGCCGCCTGTGGCACAGCCCCGACCTGCTGCTGCCCGCCGTGCTGACCGATCCGACGGGCGCGACGAGTTTCACGCTGCAATTCCCGGTGGCGGTGCCGCCGGCGGCGCGGGTCTACGCGACCTGGCTCGGCCTCGATCCCGCGGCGAACCCGTTCGGCTTCGTGCCGTCGGGCTTCGCGACGATGATCCTGTGAGCCGCCGGCTCGCGAGCCACCCCGGTGGGCAGGCCGGGTAACAGGTCGGGGAAATTTGCGCCCTTACGCGGGCTGCGGAGATGGGTCCAAGGTCCGTCGACGCCTGCCCTCGGCGCGGCCGTCCGATCGCTGCGGACGAAAACCCATTCGAGAGAGAAGGAAAGGATGAAGCGCCACGTCGCCCTGTTCGCCGGGTCGTTGCTCGCTGGATCCGCGTGCCTGCTGGCCCAGCAGCCGGCCCTGCGGGGGATGCCCGTCGTTCCGCCGGCCATCGAGCATCCCGGTCTGATCAACCAGCCGTTCTGGCAACCGTCGCATGCGTCGGCCGCCGTGCTGACCGCGCCTGTGGCCGTGGTGGTGCCGCCCGCCGTGCCCGAAGGGCCCGATCCGGCCACCGTCGGTGCGAAGGTGCACGGCAAGGACCTCGCCAAGGCCGTCAAGCAGGTGAAGAAGCTCGCCTGGCACGATCGACTCGACGAGGCGTGCACCGAGGCGCTCCAGGAAGGCAAGCCGGTGCTTTGGATCCAGGGGCTCGGCGAGCTCGACGGCTTTGCTTGAAGCGCGATGCAAAGCCTGCGGGGCGTGACCCTGCCCGATGAGAACGTTCTCGACCTGCTGCAAGATCGCTTCGTGCTCGGCACGCGCAACATCGAGCGCGACCTGCACGACGGCATCTCGCACGGCTACCAGTGCAACCAGACCGCGGTCGGTACGACCAACGGCGCCGGCGGCCGCAACCTCCAGATCCTGGTCCTCGACGCCGACCAGACCGTGATCCACGTGCTGCCGGGCTTCTGGCACCCCGAGGAATTGGTCGCCGAGCTCGGTCTCGCGCTCGAGCTGCACCGGCTCTACCGCCAGAGCGGCATGTATCCGCCGCACAAGCTCGCGATGTTCCGTCGCCTGCACGAGGCGCAACTCGCGCGGTACGGCGCGACCGCGGCGCGCCGCAGCGAGTGGCAGGACTTCGACGGCTGGGAAGAGTTCTCGCGCGCCGGCGGTGGGTTGCGCGACACGCTCGTCTACGACGACGCCGGCCAGCCGATGCGCGGCGCCAATGGTCGCCCCGTGATGCGGCCCATGTTGCAGGTCGTGCACGAACGCCAGATGGCGCAGCCGTTCCGCAAGCTGGCGGACTTCGACATGGAGACGTTCGTCGACTACGGCCGCCCGTTCTACGACAACAACTCCGGCCTCGACAAAGGCCGCAACTTCCCGCGCGCGGTCGCGAGCAATGAGAAGCGCGATCGCATCGAAGCGAAGGAGCAGGCGCTCGCCGCGAAAGAGCAGGCGAAGGCCGAGAAGGAGCAGAAGAAGCGCTCGCGCGGGTGATCCCGTGGGCCGGCGCGCGGGTTCAGCCCGCGGCCGGCCTGCCGGTTCGCCGTGCGGCGACGAGGCAGCGCACGGCGACCGCGCCGATGATCAGCGCGCCGCCCGCCAGCGCCTGCGCGGGCGGCCGTTCGTCGTGCACCATCATCGTCAGCAGCGGGTTGAGCGCCGGCTCGATCATCAGCAGCAGCGACACCTGCAGCGCCGGCACGCGCGCCGCGGCGCGCACCAGCAGCGCGTAGGCGATGCCGACCTGGAACACCGCGAGCGTGCCGATCGCGAGCCAGTCGCGGCCGCTGCCGAGGATCGGCGTCTGGCCGACGACCGGCATCAAGGCGAACGCCAGCGGCGCGGTCGCGATGCTGCCCCAGGCGATCGCCGCAGGGCCCTCGCCGGCACCACGGCTGTCGGTCGCAGCGCCATCGCGGCCGAGCCAGCGCATGCCGACCAGCAGCAGCGCGTAGCCGATGCCCGAGCCGAACGCGATCGCGTCGCCGAGCCGCGGGTTGGGAGCGGTCGCGACCGCTGCGGTGGGGGCGGCGAACACCAGCGCCATGCCGGCGCCGATGCCGACCAGCACCAGCAGGTCGGCGCGCGCCGCGCGTTCGCGCAGCAGCCACGGGCTCAGCAGCGACACCCACAGCGGCGCCGTCGACTGCAGGAAGATCGCGTTCGCCGCGGTCGTCAGCGTGTTGGCGACGACGAACAGGCAGGTCGCGGCGAAGAACGCCGGCACCAGCAGCAGCATGCGCCGCGTCGGCCAGCGGCGGGCTTCGGGCAGGATCGTGAGGATCACGATCGCCGCGAGCAGCGAACGCAGCCCCGCGCGCTCCAGCGACGGGAAGTCGCAGCCCTTGAGCAGGGCGCCGCCGGTGGCGAACAGGGCGCCGGCGAGGAGCACGTGCAGTTGGGGCGGCATCGCGAGGTCCGGGGTTGTCGCACGGCGACGGGGCCGCGTCCAGTTCCGGACGTGCTTGCCGAACTCGCCCGAGGTTGGCCAACCCGTTCGGGTTTGCCTAACCTGTGCGCGATGAGCTACGAGACTCTCGAAGTCGCCCAGGACGGCCCGGTCCTGCACATCCGCCTCAACCGCCCCGACGTCCGCAACGCCTTCAACGGCACGGTCGTCAGCGAGCTGTCGGCGGCGTTCGCGGCCGCCGACCAGAACCCGACCGCGCGCGTCGTCGTGCTCAGCGGCAACGGCAAGAGCTTCTCGGCCGGCGCCGACCTCGCCTGGATGCAGGAGCAGGCCGAT
>CAYMRG010000058.1:14383-15011 GCA_964392555.1 uncultured candidatus Brocadiaceae bacterium | reverse complement strand
CGTTCGGGCGGCCGCACGCCTGGCTGCTGCCGACCGCCCGGAACTCGAACTTGTTGCCGGTGAACGCGAACGGCGACGTGCGGTTGCGGTCGGTGGCGTCCCTGGGCAGTGGCGGCAGCACCGAGACCCCGAGGCGCATCGTGTCGCGCTTCCGTTCGCTGCCGCGGCCGGTGCCCTGGAGCATCGCGTCGACGACGTCGGTCAGCTGCTCGCCGAGGTAGATCGACAGGATCGCCGGCGGCGCCTCGTTGGCGCCGAGCCGGTGGTCGTTGCCGGCATGCGCGATGGTCACGCGCAGCAAGTCGGCGTGCGTGTCGACCGCGCGCATCACCGCGGCCAGCATCACCATGAACCGCATGTTCTCCTCCGGCGACTTGCCGGGCTCGAGCAGGTTCTCGCCGGTGTCGGTGGCCATCGACCAGTTGTTGTGCTTGCCGGAGCCGTTGATGCCCTGGTACGGCTTCTCGTGCAGCAGGCACTGGAAGCCGTGCTTCAGCGCCACCTGCTTCAGCACCTCCATGCTGAGCATGTTGTGGTCGGTGGCGACCGTCGTCCGCTCGAAGATCGGTGCCAGCTCGTACTGGCTCGGCGCGACCTCGTTGTGGCGCGTCTTGACCGGCACGCCGAG
>CAYMRG010000058.1:0-14373 GCA_964392555.1 uncultured candidatus Brocadiaceae bacterium | reverse complement strand
CGGCCTCGACCTCCTGCATGTAGGCGAGCACGCGCGGCGCGATCGAGCCGAAGTAGTGATCCTCGAGTTCCTGGCCCTTCGGCGGCTTGGCGCCGAACAGCGTGCGGCCGGTCGCGATCAGGTCGGGCCGCAGCACCCACAGGTCGCGGTCGATCAGGAAGTACTCCTGTTCGCAGCCGAGCGTCGGATAGACGTAGGCGACGCGCTTGTCACCGAGCAGGTGCAGCAGGCGCACGGCCTCGCGCCCCAGCACCTCGGTGCTGCGCAGCAGTGGCGTCTTCTCGTCGAGCGCCTCACCGGTCCACGAGCAGAACGCCGTCGGCACGCACAGCGTCGCGCCGTTGACCGTCTCGCGGATGAACGCCGGCGACGTCGGATCCCAGGCCGTGTAGCCGCGCGCCTCGAACGTCGCGCGCAGGCCGCCGCTCGGGAACGAGCTCGCGTCCGGCTCGCCCTTGATCAGCGCCTTGCCGCTGAACTCCATCAGCAGGCGGCCGCCTTCGACGTTGGCGAAGCTGTCGTGCTTCTCCGCGGTCGATCCGGTCATCGGCTGGAACCAGTGCGTGAAGTGCGTCGCGCCGCGCTCGACGGCCCATTCCTTCATCGCGTTGGCGACCTGATCGGCCAGCGCGGGATCGAGCTCCTGGCCGTGCTCCATGCACGAGAGCAGCGCGCGGTGCGCGTTGTCGGGCAGGCGCGAACGCCATTGGTCGGGGCCGAACACGTTCGCGCCGAACAGCGCGGGCAGGTTCGAACGGTCGCTGGCTTCGCTCGCGACGGGTTGCTTCTTGGCGATGAGCTGGATGGCTGCGGTGCGCGCGGCTGCGGACACGGACGGGTCTCCTGGCAAGGACTCGACGATGGTCGTGACGACCCGCGACACGCTACGCGCGTCGCCGCGCGAAAGCACGTGGGCCGCAGGCGCCGCGAGCCCGGCAACTCTTCACACGATGTGCACAACTCTGCGCAGAACGATGCGCCGGAGCGGCCGCACGGTTGCCCGCGCGCCGCGATGGCGTACCCTGCCCGCGTGTCCGCGCCGTCCGTTCCGCCGTGGTTCGTCTGCCTCGCCCTCGCTGCGTGCACGGCCGCCCCACCGCCGCTGGTTGCCCCAACCACCGCCCTGCACGTGAGCTACTCGCGCCTGGCCGGCGCCGGCGACGCCGCGAGCCCGGCGACCGCCCGCACCCTCGCGGTCGCGGCGTTCGTCTGTCGCGCGCCGGTCGTCGGCCCGCCGCTCGATCGCGCCATCGTCGCGCTGGCCGCCGACGGCGATGCGCCGTTCCGCGGCATCACGCCGTTGGCCGCCACCTCCGTCTGGCTGCCAGCAGAGGACGCCGCCGCCTGGCAGGCCGCGCCGCGCTCGCCCGACGAATGCCTGCCGATCGTCGCCGGGTCGGCGACCGTCGGCGACACGTTCTGGACCCGCCTGGCCCTGGCTGGCGTGCAACCGGTCGTCCTCGCCCGCATCGACGGCAACGGCATCGCGCTGCAATTCGCCGCGCGCGACGCCGCGGGCAACGAGGTCCGGGCGATCCTTCGCCACGCGCTGCCCGCCGACCAGAGCGGCGTGCTGTTCGTGCCGGACGCGGCGTTGCCACCGGCGGCCGGGATCGTGCTCGTCCTGCACGACGCCGGCGCCGCCGCCGCCGCCGACCTGGCCGCAGCCGATGCCGCGAGCCAGGCGCCACCGCCTCAGCCGCCGGACGCGTTGCAGGCGCAGCGCGGACTCGCGCTCGCCGCGATCGGCGGCGACAACCGTCGCACGGCGCTGCTGGCGCTCGCCGAGCGCCACCGGCTCGCGCGCTGCGTCGACCTGCTGCTGTGCGCCGACGAGCCGCAGCTGATCGCGATGACCGAACGCGTCGCCCAGAACGCACCGGCCGACGCGCCGGATTTCGCGTGGCGGTTCGAGCGCGCCCTGTGGCGTGCCCTGGTGCCCGCGCTGCAGCGCGACGAACTGCCGCCGGGTCTCGCCAGCGCGCTGCTGCGCCACCTCGGCGCCCTGGGCAGCGACCCGACCACGCTCGAGACCGTGCTCGGCGGCAGCGGCGACGCCGACGCCTTCCTCGGCGCACTGCGCCAGGAGAACCTGCTGGCGCTGGAGGATCGCGACCCGGCGGTGCGCGTCCACGCCCACGACTGGCTGGCGGCGAACGGCGCCGCCGTGCCCGACTACGAGCCGATGGCGCCGCGCGCCGAACGCCGGCGCGCGCTGCGCAAGTTCGCGGCAGCCGCGGCGAACGCGCCGACGGAGGGTCGATGACCGGCAAGCCACGCCGCTGGCGCCGCCGCCTCCTCTGGCTGCTCGCGATCGCGCTCGCGCTGCGCCTGCTGCTCGCGCTGCTGCAACCGTGGCTGCTCGGCCTGGCCGGCCGCGCGGCCGGTGTCGACCTCAGCTACCGCGCCTGCTCGCTGTCGCTGCTCGGCGGCTCCGTGCACCTCGAGGACGTCGTGCTGCGCGATCCCGCGCGGCCGGCCGACGCCGCGCCGCTGCTGCAGGTGCAGGACCTCCTCGCCGACCTCTCGACCTGGCAACTGCTGCGCGGCCGGCTGGTGGTCGTCGACGCGGCGCTCGGCGGCGTGCGCCTCGAACTGACGCGCGGCGCCGACGGCTCGCTGCAGCTCCCGGCGGCCTGGCAGGCGTCGACCCCGGCCGCCGCGCCGGCACCGGCCACCGCGCCGACGACGCCCGTGCACTTCGATCTGCCGCTGCAGATCGCCTCGGCGCGGGCCAGCGACGTCCGCGTGCGACTGGTCGAGGCGAACCAGCCGGGTTCGCCCGTGGTCGACGCGTTGCTCGACGTCGACCTCGCCGACCTCGGCCGGACCGACCGCGACGGCACGTTCGCCGTGCGGTTGCACGAGGCGAACGCGCTCGACCACCTGCTGCTGCAGGGCACCGTCAGGACACTCGCCGACCAGCTCGCCGTGCACGCGTCGCTGACGCTGCGCGGCCTGCGGCCCGGCGGCCTGGCGATGGCCGCCGCCGACCACGCCCTGCTGGCCAGCGTGCACACGGTCGACGCCGAGCTGTCGCTCGACGTCACGGGTCGCACGCGCGCGACGGCGCCGCGCCTGCCCGAACTCGCCGTGCGCCTGGAGGCAGACGTGCAACGCAACGGCGCGCCCGCGTGGCACCTGACGGCCAGCGCCGGCCCGCTGCAGCCGCGCGCCGACGGCGCCGACCTGGCGGCGAACGTCGCGCTGACCGGTCCCGACCTGGGCGAACGGCTCGAGCTCACGGCGCCGCACATCCGCTGCGGCGGCGAGGCACTCGCGGCGCAGTTCGCGCTGCGCGCGCGCGGCGTGCACGCTGCGGGCGTTCGCGAGCTGCTGGCCGCCGCCGGCGTCCACCTGCCCGACCGCGGCATCGCCGCCAGTTTCGACGGCGAACTCACGCTGCGCACGCAGCCGGACCGCACGACGTTCGCGCTCGACCTGCGCGACCTGACCGCCGGCACCGACGAGGACGCCATCGCGATCGCCCACCTCGGCGTCGTCGACCTCGTCCAGAGCACCGCGGGCCTGACGATCGGCGCGATCACCGTGGATGCGCCGCGTGCGCGTGCGACGGCAACCCGCGACGGCCTGCTGGTCGCCGGCATCACCTTCGCGCCGCCGCCCGCGACCCCGCCGACGGCCACACCGACCGCGCCGGCCACGCCGACCGCGACGACACCGCTGCCGCTGCGCCTGCAGCAGCTGACCCTGCGCGATGGCGAGTTCGCGTTCGCCGACGCGACGCAGGCGGTTCCGGCCACGCTCGCGGCGCGCACCGTGACGCTCGAAGGCAAGGACCTGGCGTTCGCCGTCGACGCCGCGCCCGGCTCGCTGCACCTCGCCGCGTCGCTGCCCAGCGTCGCCGAGCAACTGACGGTCGACGTGACGAGTCGCCCGAATCCCCACGGCGGCGGCTTCGACCTGCGTCTGCTCGGCACCGATGTGACCGCCGCCGGTCTGGCGCCCTGGCTGCAGCCGCTGGGCATCGAGCCGGCGCTGCGCTCCGGTCGACTGACCGCGAACGCGACGGCGACCGTCGCCATCGCCGCCGCGACGACGACGGTCGACGCGCGCCTGGCCGACCTGCGCTTCACCGACGGCGACGAGGTCCTGCTCCGCATCCGCAACACGGTCCTGAGCGGGCTGCAGTCCGCGCCCGCGCAGCTCACCCTGGCCGGGCTGCAGGTCGATGAACCGTTCGTCGCCGTGCACCGGAACAGTGACGGCAGCACCCAGATCGCGGGCTTGCGGTTCGCCCCGGCGCCGGCGACGCCGGCAGCCGCCGCGTCAGCGCCGCCCGCGCCAGCCGCCGCGGTACCGCCCACCGACCCGCAGCTCGGCCCGATCGAAGTGCGCAGCGCCGCCGTTCGCCTCCACCTGCCCGCGCGCAGCGAACCGCTCGACCTGAGCGCCGACCTGACGTTGGACGGCCTGCGCGCCGACCGTCCGACTGCATTCCATGCGGCCCTGCAATGGCACTCCGTCCTGCAGAACCTGACCGTCGACGGCACGCTGCAGCGCGCCGGCGAACGCCTCGACGTCACCGCGACGCTCGCCGGCAGCGGTCTGCACGGCGAAGGGCTGACCGACCTGCTGCCACCGACGATCGGCTGCCCGGTTCGCGACGGCGCCCTCGCGGCGCGCGTGCAGGCGACCATCACGACCGGGCCGCAACTCGCCCTCGACCTGCTGGCGACCGACGTGGCGCTGCGCGACCAGGGCGCCGAAGTGGCGGCCGTCGACCGGCTCGAACTGCGCGCGCCGCAGGTGTCCGCCGAACGCGTGCAGATCGCCGCGCTGCGCGCCCGCGGCGTGCGCGCGGTCGCAGCCTCGACCGACCAGGGCCTGCAGATCCCCGGCCTGCTGCTGCGCACCGGGACCGCACCGGCGCCGGCCAGCGCGGCGCCGACACCACCCTCCGCATCGGCCGCCGACACCGAGGCCGCCACCGCCCCGCCGCCGCGCCTGCCGGACCTCGCGCTCGACGACATCGAACTGCAGCTCGAACGGCTGGTCTGGCGCGAACGCCGGCAGGTCGACGGCGAACCCGTGACGATGGCGGCGACGCTGAAACTCGCCGAGCCCTGGCAGACCGCGGCCGAGCCGATGCGTTCGGCGCCGCTGCGCTGGCAGCTGACGGCGAGCGCCGCGCCGCTGGTCGCCGACGCGGAGCTCGACCTGACGCTGCGACCCTATGAACCGCGGCCCGAACTCGATGCCCGGTTGCGCGTGCGCGGCATCGACACGACCGCGCTGGCCAAGGTCGCACCGAGCCTCGCCGACCGTGTGCGCGGCACGCTGGCGGGCGGCGAACTCGATGGCGACCTGCACGCGGTGCTCGGCCTGAAACGCCGCGACCCGCGCGTGTTCGACCTGTCGCGACCGTTCGGCGCCGAGGTGCTGCTCGAGAACCTGGTGCTGCGCACGGGGGACGATGCGTTGCCGCTGGCATCCCTCGACGCGTTCGAGGTCATCGCCCGCGCCTACGACCCGCGCACCGGCGACCTGCTGCTGCGAACCGTCGAGCTCGATGGCCTGAAGGCCACCGCGCAGCGCACCGAGCACGGGCTCGAGCTGCTCGGCCTCGAACTCGCGGCACCACCCACTCCGCCCGACGCGGCGACGGCCGCGACGGCTCCGGTCACGGCCGAGCCGACGCCCGCGCCGGCGGCCGCCGACGGCCCGTCGCCCGAGGTGCGCATCGACCGGCTGCACCTGCAGGGCATCGAGCTGACCTGGAGCGACGCGACGACCTCGCCGCCGACCTTGGTGCCGATCCAGGACGTCGACTTCGAGCTGCTGCGCTTCTCGACGCGCGCCTTCACCGAGCCATTGCCATTCGCCTTCTCGCTGCAAGTGCGCGGCGGCGACGTGCCGCTCGAACGCCGCGTCGTCGCGAGTTCGCTGTTCGCCGGCATCCTGTCGTCGGCGGTCAGCGCCGTCACCGGCGGCAAGGACAAGTCGGAGACCGAGCCCCGGCCGCTGCTCGACGAGCTGTCGGTGCGCGGCCGGGTGCAGCTCGTGCCGCAGCTCACCGGCCAGGTGCGGGCCACGCTCAGCTCGCTCGAGCTGCCGAGCCTGCGCGGTCTGGCGAAGGGTTCGGGCATCGACATCGGCGACGGCCTCGCCGACATGAACCTGGTCGCCGACCTGCGCGGCCCCGACGGCATCGACATCAACCAGCGGACGACGTTCACCTGGCTGTCACTGAGCGAACCGCCCGGCGGACCGATCTCGACCTACCTGAAGCTGCCCGCGCCGCTCGATACGGTGCTGTTCGCGCTGCGCAACGACGTCGGCGAACAGCGGATTCCGTTGCACTTCACGATCCCCGCCGGCGGCATGAGCCGCGGCGCCGTCGCCAACGCCGGCGTCGAGGCGCTGGTCAAGGTGCTGGGCGACGCGGTCACCGGTGCGGCATTCCGCGCCACGGGCATGCTGACCGGCGCGCTCGGCATCACGGCCAACGCTCCGGCCAAGCTGCCGGCCGCGGCGGCGGCGTTCTCGGTCGGCACGGCGGCACCGGTCGCGCCCATCGGCGACGACCACGCCGACGAGCCATTCGCTGCGGTCCTGGGGGCACTCGCCGATCCCGGCCTCGGCGTCGTCCTGAGCCATGAGCTCAGCGCCGCCGACCTGGCCCGCGCCGCCGAACTCGCCAACCCGCCGGCGACGCTGGTCGCCGCCAACGTCGCCAACCTGCGCGCCGACCGCGCCACTGCGATCGCCGCGCGCGAACGGCTCGCCGTGCCGACCGCGGCGCTCTACGCCGCCGGCCGGATGCAGGACGCACTGGCCAGCCGCCGCGCCCTGGCCGACCTCGACGCCCGCCTCGGCCGGATCGACGCGGCCCTCGACGAGGCGCTCGGCATGCTCGGGGCGCCGAACCGACGCGCCGCGCTGCGGCGCACCCGCCGTGCCGCCGAAGCCATGGCCACCGCCCGGCTCGAGGCGGTGGCGCGCGATCTCGTCACGCGGCTCGGCACGGGCGTGGCGCCGCGCATCGAGATCAGGCCGCCGAAGAGCGTCGTCACCGAGGACCTCGCCAGTGGCGGTCAGGTCGTGCTGACCGTCCGCCCCCACGTCGAGTGACAAACTATCTACAGCCCCCCCGTGGCCGGCCGAAGCCGGGGCGCGTTCAATGGCGCCTGTTTCGCCCCAGGCGCGCCGTCGGCGCCAAACCGTCCGCATTCATGGCACGAACCATCCTCGGCATCGTCCTTTCGGCCGCCGCATCGCTGTTCGTCGACGGCATCCGGGCCCAGACCGCCGCGATCAACCCCCAGCGGCCGACCCGCTCGGTCGAGTCGGTGCGCCCGCAGAAGCGGGTGCTCGAGGACGCGGCGCGGCTCGACGCCCAGCTCGAACGCGGGCTGCAGCGCCGCGGCGAGAAGCCGACGGCCATCGTCGACGACGCGACCTTCGTCCGCCGCGCCTACCTGCAGATCGTCGGCCGCATCCCGACGCTGGCGGAGACCGAGGCCTTCCTCGCCGACCAGTCGCCGACGCGCCGCGACGACCTCGCCGACCGCCTGCTCGACTCGCCGGGCCACACCAGCCACTTCGCCAACTACTGGTTCGATCTGCTGCGCGTCAAGTCGCGCCAGCGCCAGCTCAGCGGCGAACCGTTCGCCCACTTCATCCGTGCGTCGATCCAGGACGACAAGCCGTACGACCGCTTCGTCCAGGAGATGCTGGTCGCCAGCGGCCCCGCGCACCGCGCCGGCAACGGTGCCACCGGCATGTTGCTGCGCGACATGAACATGCCGCACGACGCGATGGCCAACACGCTGCGGCTGTTCCTCGGCACGCGGCTCGAGTGCGCGCAGTGCCACAACCACCCGTTCGAGCACTGGACGCAGAAGCAGTTCTACGAGATGGCCGCGTTCTTCGGCGGACTGCAGTATCGCGACCAGGACTCGCTGCCCAACCTGGTCGGCCTGCGCCTGCGCCTCAACCAGCTCGACGACCGCACGCGGGCCCAGGTGCGGAACCTGGCACAACGCATGAACCTCGGGCTGGATGGCACCGGCTCTGGCGTCGAGAAGCTGCCGCGCGACTACAAGTACGACGATCTCAAGCCCGGCGCGCGCATCGAGGCGAACACGATCTTCGGCAAGGACGTCAAGCTGAAGTTCCCGACCCGTGCGGCCAAGGAGCGCCCGGCGCGCGACGACCGCCGCCAACGCGGCGGCAGCGACGAGAGCGAGGTCGAGTCGCGCCCGGTGTTCGCCGAATGGCTGACCAGCGCGAAGAACCCGATGTTCGCCAAGGTCATCGCCAACCGGATGTGGGCGCGCACGTTCGGCCGCGGCCTGGTGGAGCCGATCGACGACTGGCAGGAGGACGCCCAGGCCGTCCATCCCGAACTGATGGCGAGCCTCGAGAAGCTGATGGTCGATCTCGATTTCGACCTGCGCCAGTTCGAGAGGGTGCTGCTGCACACCAAGGCGTTCCAGCGCGAATGCGCGCCGATCGACGAACACAGCGAGGGCGCCTTCACGTGCCGAGGGCCGCTGCTGCGGCGCATGTCCGGCGAACAGATGTGGGACTCGCTGCTGACGCTGGTGTTCGACGACATCGACGAGCGCCTGCGCCCGCTCGACGAGCGCGCCAAGCCCGACTACGAGCAGTGGGACCAGCTCGCCAAGTCGAGCGCCGACGACCTCGTCAAGCTGGTCGAGGAGCGCAACCGGCCGGGCGCCGACCAGCGTCGCCGCGAGGCGGCGCGCGAGATGGTCGCCAACGACGCGGAGCTGCAGAAGAAGGTGCAACCGCTGCTGCGCGACCTGGCCGCGGCGCGACGCGATGGCAACCAGCGCAAGGTCGCCGAGGTCGTCGAGAAGCTGCAGGCGCTCGGCCTGCCCCTCGGCCAGCGCGCCGCACGCGGCCGCGAAGGGGACCTGCTGCGCGCCAGCGACCTGGCGCAGCCCGCGCCGCCCGGCCACCTGCTGCGCCAGTTCGGCCAGTCCGACCGCGAAACGGTGGATGCCGCCAGCGACGCGGCGACCGTGCCGCAGGTCCTGACGCTGCTGAACGGATTCCTCGACCAGCGCGTGCTCGCCGGCCAATCGGCGCTCGCCCGCGACCTGGCGACCGCGCCCGACGGCGAACGCCGCGTCCGGATCGCGTTCCTGACGACCGTCAACCGCGAGCCGAGCGCCGACGAACTCAAGGAGTGGCGCCGGGCGATCGCGATCGACGGGGAAGCCGTCGTGAAGGATCTCGTGTGGGTGCTGTGCAACAGCAACGAGTTCCGGTTCGTCCCGTAACACCCCGTCCTCTGCCTGGAGCTGCCATGACCTTGCGCGACCTCATCGACGGGACCGATCTCGACACCCGCCGCCATTTCCTCGGCGCGATGGCGCGCTCCCTGCTCGGCGTCGGCGCCGCCGCGACATTCGGCCCGCAGGCGCTGGCCCAGGCGCTGCGTCAGGGCTTCCCGCCGCAGGATCCGCTGCCGGGCCTGACACTGGGCCGCGCGACCGCGAAGAGCGTGATCTACCTGTTCCTGCGCGGCGGCATGAGCCACGTCGACACGCTCGATCCGAAGCCGGGCAAGGCGACGCAGGGTCCGGTCGAGGCGCTGCGCACGCGCGCCGACGGGCTGCTGCTCGGCCAGTACTTCCCGCGCCTCGCCGACCAGGCCGACAAGATCTGCGTCGTCAGCTCGATGTCCAGCCGGCAGGGCGCCCACCCCCAGGCGCAGTACCTGATGCGCACCAGCTACGAGCTGCGCGGCACGATCCAGCACCCCTGCCTGGGTGCCTGGTGCAACCGCCTGGCCGGCCGCCGCAACCCGACGCTGCCCGGGCACGTCGTCGTCGGCGGTGGCAGCGACATGCCTGGCGCCGGCTACTTCCCGCCCGAGTTCCAGCCCTTGCCGATCGGCAGCGCCGAGGATGGCCTGCAGAATGCGCAGCTGCCGAACGGCGTCGACAACGCGCGCTTCGAGCGCCGGCTGCAGCAGCTCCAACACCTCGACCAGGCATTCGCCGAACGCCACGCAGACCGCGCCGTCGGCGCCTACTCGAAGGCCTATGCCGACGCCGTGCGGCTGATGCGCAGCAGCGACCTCGAAGCCTTCGATCTCGAACTCGAACCGACCGGCATGCGCCGGACCTACGGCGAGACCCCGTTCGGCGCCGGCTGCCTGCTGGCGCGGCGGCTGGTCGAGCACGGCGTGCGCTTCGTCGAGGTGGTCAGCGACGGCTGGGACACCCACGCCGACAACTTCGATCGCCTCGGCGACCTGACGCCGGCGATCGACCAGGGCCTGGCCGCGTTGCTCGCCGACCTCGATGCACGCGGCCTGCTGCGCGAGACGATGGTCGTGCTGGCGACCGAGTTCGGCCGCACGCCGGACATCGACCAGGACCAGGGCCGCAACCACTACCCGAAGGCGTTCAGCTGCCTGCTGGCCGGCGGCGGCGTGCGCGGCGGCCAACGGTTCGGCAGCACCGACGACGAAGGCCGCGAGGTCACGACCGACCCCGTGTCGATCCAGGACTTCAACGCCACGATCGCGCATGCGGTCGGCATCCCGACCGACTACATCGTCACCTCCCCGTCCGGCCGCCCGTTCAAGGTCGCCGACAAGGGCAGCGCGATCACTTCGATCTTCGGCTGACCGCCTCGGGTCGACTCACACCTTCCCCTCGTTCGGCGAGGGCCGGCTCGCGAATCCGGCGCCTCGCGCCCCTCTTCACCCCCCCACGCATGAACAAGCTCCTCGCACTGTTTCCCATCCTGCTGTCACTCTGCGCTGCCCCGGGCACGGCCCAGGACGGCAAGGACAAGCCGGACGCCAAGGACACCAAGACCGCGGCCAAGCCGGTCGACTTCCAGAAGCAGATCTGGCCGATCCTCGAGAAGAACTGCATCGAATGCCATTCGGCGCCGCACACCGGCAAGGACGGCAAGCTGCGCAAGCCGAAGGGTGGCGTGATCCTCGAGAACAAGGACGGCATCACGACCGGCAAGCGCGGCAAGCTCGCGATCGCCAAGAAGCCCGACGACTCGCTGATCTACGGCTCGATCTCGCTGCCGGCCGACGACGAGGATCGCATGCCGCCGGCGAAGAAGGGCCCGCCACTGGCCAAGGACCAGATCGAATTGATCAAGCAGTGGATCGAGCAGGGCGCCGAGTTCGGCTCGTGGGTCGGCAAGAAGGCGGAGGACGCCGGCAAGGACAAGGAGACTGGCAACAAGGAGTCCGGCAACAAGGAAAAGGGCGACAAGGAGAAGGGCGAGCACGAGAAGGAGAAAGAGAAGGAGAAGGGCGAGCACGAGAAGCCGAAGACCGAGAACGAGAAGCCCAAGACCAAGGAGAAGACCGCGCGTCTCGACCCGCTGCCCGAACTGCAGAAGCGCGTGAAGGCTCTGTCCACCGAGCAGCTCGCCACGTTCGCGGCTGGCCCGTTCACACTCGCCAGCGTCGGTGACGACAGCCCCCTGCTGCGGGTCACCTGCACCGGGCGCAGCGACGAGGTCGACGACCACGCGGTCGCGGACCTCCTGCCGATCGCCGACCACGTCACCGAACTCGACCTGTCGCGCAGCCGGATCAGCGACGAGGCCTGCAAGACGATCGCAGCGATGCCGCTGCTGACGGCCCTCGACCTGCGGCAGACCGCCGTCGGTGACCAGGGCGTCGCGGCCCTCGCCACTTGCAAGGAGCTGCGCGTCCTGAACCTGTTCGGCACCAAGGTCGGGGACTACGGCCTCGCCGCGGCCGACGCGCTGAAGCACCTCGAGGAACTCTACGTCTGGCAGACCGAGGTGTCCGCGAACGCGGTCGTCCGCCTGCGCGGCAACGCCCCGGATCTGCGGGTCGTCTTCGCCGCCGACCTCCCCGAGCCGATGGCCGAAGCCGCCGGCAACGGTGGACGTCGACGCGGCGGCAAGTGATCGCCGTCGCGGACGGCGCCCGTCGCTGGACGCCGCCCCGCATCGCCTTCGCCCTGCTGATCGCCGCGCTCGCCGCGGCGATCTGGTGGCTGGCTCACACCACACGGCTGGCAGCCGTCGAGCACCTCGGCATCCCGACGATGCACCCGGAGTTTGCCGACGCGCGGACCGTGACCGGCGCGTCGGTGTCGCTCGCCCAGGGACTCGACCCGGCGGTGGCGAACCCCGGCGACCCGTGGTCGCGCCCATTCAACTACCCTCGCGTCTGGCTCGGCCTCGCCCGTCTCGGCATCGACCCCGACGACACCACGGCATACGCGGCGGCGATGCTCGCCGCGCTGCTGCTCGGGCTCGCGGCCTTGCTGCCGCTGGCCAACGACCTGCCGACGCTGATGCTGTTGGCGCCGGCGGTGTGCGCACCGACGACCTGGTTCGCGATCGAGCGCGGCAACAACGACCTGATGATGTTCGGCCTCATCTCATGTGCCGCGTTCGCCGCACGACGACGACCAAGGACCGCCAACGCACTCGTACTATCAGCCGCCGTGCTGAAGCTCTTCCCGGCCTTCGCACTGGCCAACCTGCTCGGCGGCAGCCGCCGCACCGCGCTGCGCGTCGGCGGCATCGCCGCCGCCGGCCTGGCGGGCTACGCGCTGTGGATCCGCCATGATCTCGTGCAGATCGCGGCCGCCACCGAGCACAAGGCCGCGATCGAATACGGCATCGCGACCGTGCCGCTGGCGCTGGCCGCGCGCACCGGCACGCCCGTGGCCACCTGGATGGCGTCGGCCGGCGCCCTGGTCGTGGCCAGCGTCGTCGGGGCTCTGTGGCTGCGGCACCGCGTCCGTCTCGTCACCGCGCCGTCGCCACACGCGTTCGCGGCGTTCCTGTGCGGCGCGGCGATCTACGTCGGCACGTTCTGCCTCGGCCGCAACTTCGACTACCGGCTGATCTTCCTGATCCTGACCGTGCCGCAGCTCGGCCATTGGTGCCGCGCTACGAACGGCCGGTCGCGACGATTCCTCGCCGGCCTGATCGCCGTGTTGCTGGTCGCACTCTGGAGCCTGACGCTGCGCCACGCGGCGCCCGGTCTCCTGGCCGGTGACCGCGGCATGCTGCTCGACGAAGCGTTGACCTGGACCCTCTGCCTCGGCCTGCTCGTCACGCTCGGTCTCGCGCTGCCCGACTGGGCACTGCCGCAGGCCTGGCACAACCGCCCCGCGCTCGACGGGAGCAGCCGCGCACCGATCGCCTGTTGGGAGGACGCGATCCTCGCCGTCCGCCGAGAAGACCGGCGGCGCCGCGACGCCCGCTGACGCCGGCCGTCGCGCCTGGCACCTGTTCCGCCGCGTCCGGCCCGCTACGTTGCGTGCCTGTGTCGACCCTCCGGGCCACCTGGCGCTCCACCGTCTTCGTCGTCGGCACCTGCGGCGTGTTCTCGCTGTGGGTGCTCGGCGCCCCCGTCGCCTGGCTGATCCGCAAGCCCGTGCCTTGGCGCGACCGGATCCTCAACTGGTGGTCGCGCATCGGTCTGTTCGCGCTGCGCGTCCGCTGCACCGTCCGCGGCCCGATCCCGCGCGAGCCCTGCATCCTGGTCGCCAACCACCTCTCCTACCTCGACATCCTCGTCCTCGGCGCGGTCAAGCCACTGACGTTCGTCTCCAAGGCCGAGGTCGCGCGCTGGCCGCTGGTCGGCTGGTTCGCCTACGCGATGGGCGTCGTGTTCATCAAGCGCGAACAGAAGCGCGACCTGCCCGCGGTCGCCGCACGCATCGGCCGCGAACTCGCCGCCGGCAGCACGATCGTGCTGTTCCCCGAGGGCACCAGCAGCCCCGGGGACACGGTGCTGCCGTTCCGCGCGTCGCTGCTCGCCCACGCCGCCGAGGGCGGCTTCCCGGTCGCCCACGCGACGCTCACCTACCGCACGCCGGCCGGCTGCCCGCCGGCGCGCGAAGCAGTCGCCTGGTGGGGCGACACCGAGTTCGGCCCCCATGCCGCCGCGCTGCTGCGCCTGCCCCACGTCGAAGCCGAAGTGCACTTCGGCGACCAGTTGCTGCGCGACCCCGACCGCAAGGCACTCGCGGAGCGGCTGTGGAGCGCGGTGGCGGCGCGGCTGCCGAGCGCGCCGCAACCGACGACCGCCGCGGCTCCGTGAGGCGCGATGTGCAATCCGTGATCGCGCGCCACACGGGCCAGCGCCCGGCATCGCCCTCCTACGGCGATCCGGGCAACGCGACATACCAGCTCACTGCACGACGACGTGCACGCCGTTGGTCATCGTCAGCGGGATCGCCCGGGTCGTGGCCACGCTGCCGTCGAGCGCCGCGCCCTGCGCGTCCATCGTGAAGCCTAGGTAGACGCTGCTGTTGGGGATCGGGAACGGGAACGAGCTGGTGCCCTC
Source organism: uncultured candidatus Brocadiaceae bacterium (assembly GCA_964392555.1). GTDB lineage: Bacteria > Planctomycetota > UBA1135 > UBA1135 > UBA2386 > CAYMRG01. Next base: position 59 of record CAYMRG010000058.1, on the reverse strand, counting down.
GCCGCGCACCGCGTTGCCCGCGCTGGTCAGCGCGCTCGGGATGGCGATCGGGCTCAGCA
>CAYMRG010000057.1:10983-15025 GCA_964392555.1 uncultured candidatus Brocadiaceae bacterium | reverse complement strand
AGTTCTTCGGCGACGTCGAATTGCTTCTGGTCGATCGCGTTGCTGGCGGCGTCGAAATACGCCTGGGCGGCCTCGCGCATCATTCCGACGGTGTAGAACACGTTGCCGAGTTCTCCGCGCGCGCCGATGTCGTTCGGGTGCTTGGCGATCACTTCGTTGTAGGCCTGGATGGCGGCATTAACGTCGCCGGTGGCGAAGGCGTGCCGTTGGTCGCCACCGCCGACGGGCGGGCCGCGGCGGCGACGTTCCTCGACGTTCGACCCGGCGTAGCGCCGGAGCTGCGGCTCGCGCCCGAGACCGTGCTGCGCGTGCAGTTCGCGACCACCAGCGAAGGCCTCGACGGCGCGCGCGTGTTGGTCGTGCCGCGCGGCGCGGTGACCACCGAAGCGGCCGCGTTCCCGTTCTGGCTGCAGAGCCTGACCGGCGGCACCGAGGTGCAGGCGACCGGCGGCTGCCTCGTGCGAGGCCTGCCGGCGACCGGCGACCTCGGCCTCTACGTCTGGCACCCGCGGCTGCCGTTCGCGGCGGCCTACGACGTGCAGCGGCAGGGTCCGGCGGCGCGCGCGATCGTCCAGCTGCCGGAACGGCTGCCGGAGGTGCGCGGTCGGCTGGTCGACGAGGCCGGGGCGCCGCTGGTCGGCGCCGAGGTCTGGTCGCTGCGGCCGCGAGCGGATCTGCCGAAGGGCACGTCGCTGCGGCTCCTGCCGGGCTGGCTCGAGGGACGCGGCGCGTGTCGCGCCGTCACCGGCGCCGATGGCGGCTTCGCGATCGGCGCGTTCGCCGAACCGGGGGCGCGGCTCGCGCTGCGCGCACCGGGGCGCGCTGGGCGCGACGTGGCGTTGCCGCTGCCGAGCGAGCCGTTGCCGCTGCCGCGGTGGGTCGGCGGCGAGCCGGCGTTCGCGCTGCAGCCGCCGCGCGCCGGTGTCGAATGGGCCGCGACGACGAACCTCGGCGACGGCCTGCATGCGACGCTGGCGGCCGATCGACCCTGGGTGATCGCGCTGCCGCACGCCGGGCGGTTCGCGTTCGAGCTCGTCACCTCGATCGATGGCGTCGAACGCGCGCGCGCCAATTTCGATGACGTCGCCGTCACCGGGCCGACCGTGCTGGCGGCGCCGCGCGTCGACTGACCGCGCCGGAGGGGCGGGTTGCGGGATTCCCGCAGCGGGATCGCCGAATCGCCGCTGCCGCCGGCGGTTCCGCGCCGGCCGGCCGACCGACCAAGGCGTGCGAACGCCGCCTCGCGAATCGTGAGCTATTCTCCTGCGTGGGCCGTGTGGTGCGGCTCACGCCTCGTGTGGCTTTGTTGTGTGGTGGGGGGATCGGACCTGCAGCCAGGTCCGATCCCCACTTTACTTTTCCGCCGCTGCCACCGGTGCTACGGTCGCCGCGTGAGCATCCTGCGCGACCCGGTCCACGGCGACATCGAGCTGCACCGCGACGAGCTGCGGCTGATCGACACCGCCGAATTCCAGCGGCTGCGCGGCATCAAGCAGCTCGGCGGCGCGAGCCTCGTCTACCCGGGTGCCACGCACACGCGCTTCGAGCACTCGATCGGCACGCTGCACGTCTGTTCGCAGCTGCTCGACGCCTGCAACAAGAACGCGGCCCGCGACCCGGCTGGCTGCCACCTCGTCACCGACGAGGAGCGGCACATCCTGCGCACGGCCGCGCTGCTGCACGACGTCACGCACATTCCCTACGGCCACAACATCGAGGACCAGACCGGGCTGCTGCCGCGCCACGACCGGCCGGAGCGCTTCCGCGCGGTGCTCGGCGACACCGAACTCGGCGCCGAACTCGACCGCCAGGGGCTGCGCGACGACGTGCTCGCGATCCTGACCGGCGAAGGCCGCAGCGTGCCGCCCTTCTGGCGGCAGGTCGTCAGCGACACGATCGACGCCGACCTGCTCGACTACCTGCGCCGCGACGCGCACTACACCGGCCTCGAGCTGCGCTACGACCGCCGCGTGCTCGACTACTTCCGCATCGACCGCGCCACCGGCGTGCTGTTCGTCGACTGCGAGAAGAACGGCATGCTGCGCGAGGACATCGTCTCCGAGCTGCTGCGCGTGCTCGAGTGCCGCTACCACTTCAGCGAACGCGTATACTACCACCACGCGAAGATCGCGTCGGGCGCGCTGCTGTCGCGCATGGTCGAGCTGGCGATGCGCGCCGGCGCGCTGACGGCCGCCGAGCTGCAGCAGATGACCGACGAATCGCTGGTCGTGCGGCTCGGCCAGCTCGACCTCGGCGACGCCACCGCGACCGAACGACTGCGCCGGTTCGTCGCGCGCTTCCGCCGCCGTGCGCTGCCCAAGCGCGTGCTGGTGCTGCCCTACTACCAGAACCAGGACGTGCAGGACGAGCTGCTCGCGACGTTCTTCACGCCCGGCAAGCCGGAGGCGCGCTTTCAATGGGAGGCCGCGCGCGAGGCCGCGGCGCAGCGCGACCTCGGCCTCGACGCCGACGTGATCCTCTACTGCCCGAAGCGCCGCATGCAGCTCAAGGAGGCGAAGACGCTGGTCCGCTTCCCTGGCAGCGGTGAGCGGACGCTGCCGCTCGACGCATTCGTCGCCGACATCCCGCGCCTGCGCGACCTCGCCGACAGCTACCCGCGGATGTGGAAGCTCTACGTGTTCTCGTCGATCGAGGACAAGGCGTCGCGGCGGCGGCTGCAGGACCTGTGCCTGAAAGCGCTGCCGCCCGGGTGCCGCAACGCACTGGTGTTGTGAGCCGTCACCTGGCTCACGGCACCGTGGCCGCGATCTGGTTGCCGAAGCGAATGCCGGACGCGTCGAGCGCGAGGTGCTGCGCGTAGATCGTGACGCCGGCCACGGCCGGCGAGTTCGGGATCGCGATCGTGGTGACCGTGTGCGGTTCGAAGCCGAGGATCGGCGTCAACCCCAGCACCACCGCCCCTGCGGGGTCGATGCGCAACTCGCCGAACGGCGTGGGCACGCCCGGCGTGAGTTCGGCGAGGCCGAGCACGACGCCGCTGGCGCTCGCGCCGACGGGCCGCTGCAGCGCTTCGATGCGCCAGTTCACGCCGCGTTCCGGCCGGCCCCGCGCCGTCAGCTGCCCGCGCAGGTTGCGCAGCACGTCGCTGCGCGAGCCCGCGGTCGTCACGACGTCGACGTCGCCGTCGCGGTCGACGTCGCCCGGCAGCGGGATGCCGCTGCCCGGGACGTTCAGTCCGTGCCAAGGCGTTCCGGTGCCGGTGATGTCGACGAACTGGAAGGCGCCGTCGTTGCGCAGCAGCCGCGACGGTGGCAGCTGGACGCTGCCGGCCGCCAGCAGATCCAGATCGCCGTCGCCGTCGACGTCGAAGGCGTGGATGCGGTCCACGGCCTGCAGGTCGGTAGGCGCCACCAGCGTGGCCGCGACGGCGAACTGGCCGGCACCGATGTTGTGCAACACCGTCATGCGGTAGCCGACGCCGGCGTTCCAGTCGTGGCCGAGCACCAGGTCCATGTTGCCGTCGCCGTCGAGATCCGCGGCCACCGCGCTCGCTGTCTGCGGCAGCAGCGGCGGTAACGCGCCGGCGAGCGGCGTGAACATGCCGGCGCCCGTGCAGCGCAGGACGAAGATCGTGCCGGTGTAGGTGGTCATCACGACGTCGTCGCGACCGTCGCCATCGCAGTCGACGACCGCCAATGGGCGGGCGGCCTGGATCCCCGGAATCGGGATGCCCGTCGCGAAGGTGCCGGCGGCGAACGGATACCACTTCGCGGTGCCCGTGCTCGTCGTCGCGACCAGATCGCGGTCGCCATCGCCGTCGCCGTCGATCTGCTGGAGGTGGTAGAGCGTCTCGGGGAATGCGCGCACCGCGAGTGCGCTGCCGCCGAGGTTCTCGAACCACTCGAAGGTGTAGTTCTCGACCAGGTCCGGATCGCCGTCGCCATCGAGGTCGGCAGCGCGCCACGGCAGGCTGACCTGGGCTGGCGAAACCTGGGCGAGCTGGCCGCGGAACCTGCCCCTGCCGTCGTTGGCCAGAACCCGCAGCTCCCAGCCCTGGATGAGCGCGAGGTCGAGGTCGCCG
>CAYMRG010000057.1:0-10973 GCA_964392555.1 uncultured candidatus Brocadiaceae bacterium | reverse complement strand
CCAGTTTCGAAGCTTGCTTGGGCGAGGTCGAGGTCGCCGTCGCCGTCGAAGTCGAGCAGCGCGGTGGCGGTGCCCTGGTCGACTTCGAGCAGTTCGTCGTCGTCCGGCGCGAACGAGCCGGTGCCGTCGTTGCGCAGCGTCGGCTCGCCGAGCAGGTCGACGTCGCCGTCGCCGTCGAGGTCGGCGAAGTAGGTGCCGAGCCAAGGTTGCGCGGGGCCGGACGTGAAGGTGCCGGTGCCGTCGTTCAACTCCACGCCCTTGCCGGCGATCGCGAGATCGAGGTCGCCGTCGCCGTCGGCGTCGATCACCCGACCGACGGATTCCAGCCAATAGGTCTGGCTGCCGAACGTCTCGACCGAGAAGGTGCCGGTGCCCGTGCTGCGGTAGAGATTGCGGCCGAAGGCCACGATCGGTCCGGAGACCAGGAAGGTGCCGAGCCAGAAGTCCCGGTCGCCGTCGCCGTCGATGTCGCCGCCGCTGAGCCACGTGCCCTCCGGCAAGGTGAGCCCCGACGCGCTGAACACGCCCGTGCCGTCGTTCCAGTACAGATTGGCTGGTGCGGTCGAACCGATCAGCAACACGTCGAGGTCGCCATCGCCGTCGTAGTCGGCCAGGTCGAGATCCCGCCAGCTTCCCCAGGTCGAAGGCAGGTTCGCGCTGCTGTCGGTGAACGTGCCGCTACCGTCGTTCCGGTAGATCGTGTTCGTGCCGCCGCACGCACAGAGGATGTCGAGGTCGCCGTCGCCATCGAGGTCGCCGACGGCCGCCGCCCGGGTCTCGCGGTCGATCGCCGGCAAGGCGGCGGGGGCGAGCGCGAGTACGCCGGTGCCGTCGTTGGTGCAGATCGCGTCGAAACGCTGGTTGCCGAAGAACGCGTCGAGGTCGCCGTCGCCGTCGAAGTCGGCGAGCTTCACCGCCAGCGACAGCGATGGCGCGAGCTGCAGCCAGGTCGGGCCGGTCGGGTCGAACGTGCCGGTGCCGTCGTTGCGCAGCCAGAAGTTGCGATCACCGGCGCCGGGCGTGCCGAAGCAGGCGAACACCTGGTCGACATCGCCGTCGCCGTCGAGGTCGCCGGCCGCGACCGCGCGCCAGTCGCGGCCGCTCAACGGCGCGAGACCGCCCGTGCCGATCGCGGCGAAATCCTGGGCCAACACCAACGACGACGAGAATGCGCCCACCAGGCAGGCGCAACGGATCGAGACGTGCATGGCAACTCCCTTCGCAGGGCCGGTGTGGTGAACCGACATCCGCAGGGTAGCCTGCGGCGAACGACCGGCCAACCGCCCGGCGTCGCGGCGTTTCAGCGCTTCGCGCCGCGGCCCGGCAGCGCGCCTGCGCCGACCAGCGCAAACGACGCCAGCCAGAGGTAGTAGCCCGCGCGGTAGGACTCGATCGAGCGGCTGTCGGTGAGGTAGAGCCAGCTCGCGTCGAGCGCGGCGCAGCCGAGCAGCAGCAGGCCGACCGGGCGCCGGGGCGAGCCCACCGCCAACAGCAGGAGCGACACCAGCATGACGGCGTTGGTCAGGCAGGTCGCGCCCATCACACGCGACCTCCAGTCCGTGCTCCCGAGCGACTCGTGGGTCAGCATGCTCCACGCCACCTTGCACGCGGTCAGGCCCGGCAGCCAATCGGGGGCGCTCACGTCGGTCTGGTTCGGGAACTGTTGCTGCCAATACGGATCCGTGGCCAGGCCGTTGAACATGCCCTCTCCGGCGACCACGGGAACGAACCACGCGACCACGAACAACACCGCGCCGACGACCAGCAGGTGGCTGCCTTCCCGCGCGCTCGGCCGTTCCTTCTTCGCCATGAATCATCCTCCGCCCGCGCCTACTTGCGGCCCGGCGACCAGTCGGAACGGTAACGCAGGATCTGGTCGCGCACCTTGCGGTAGACGGCGCTGGTTGCTCGGACGTCGTGCGCGTTGTACTCGGCGATCTTGACGATCTCGCCGCGCGCGTAGGCCGGCGCGACCATCGAGCCGTCCATGATCTCCTTGGGGCTATCGATGCCGAGCGCCCAGCAGACGACGTCGAGCTTGCTGGGCCCGCCGCGGTTGCTGAGGATCTCCCACAGGTCGAGGTGCGGCCGCAGCGCGAACCGCTGGGAGACGAGGTCGACGCGCGCCGGGATGCCGTGGATCAGGCTGCGCGTGACCAGGAACGGCACGTCGAAACCGCGGCCGTTGAACGACACGACCGTCTCGGCGCGGCTGGCGAGCGCCCAGAACGACCGCAGCAGGCCGGCCTCGTCCGTCGGTCGCAGCCACTTCGGGCAGTCGCTCAGCACCTGGCCGTCCTGCGGCACCGCCAGCACCGTGACGTCGTCCTCGTCGGCGTCGCCGTCGCCGATCGCGAGCGACACGACCTTGCCGAAGAACGGCGACAGCCCCATCACCGCGCCGGGCTCCATGTCCTTGCGCTGCGCGTAGCTCGACAGCGCCTCGCCGACCGTCGGCGGCAGTTCGCGGCGATCGAGCGCCGGCACGGTCTCGATGTCGAACACCAGCGTCTTGCAGCACAGGTCCTCGACCGGCGCGAGCGCCGGGTCGATCAGCTGGTCGGGGTCGTAACCCTCCGGCGACTCGCCGGGCTCGATGGTCTTCAGCCGTTCGATGACCAGCTGGGCGCGACCCTGCCAGTCCTTGACCTTGCCGCGCACCTTGACCGGCGCACCGTGCGGCGCGGCCTTGGCCGCCTCCATCGCCTCGCGGCTGTTCTCCCAGATCTTCGCCTCGACCGCGCCGTGGACGTCGGCGAGCTGCACGACCAGGAACGGCTTGCGGTCCTTGGTCTGCAGCTCCTTGACCTCGCGCAGGCGCGCGAACACGTCCCAGTCGTGTTCGGCGGCGTGCAGCGCCGCGAGGTTCTCGGCGAGCACGACCCGCTGGCGGTTCTCGTCGGCGTTCACGCTTCCTCCGCGAAGGCGCGCAAGCGCGCGGTGGCCTTCTGCAGCTGGTCCATCGCGACCGCGAAGCTGAGCCGCAGGAAGCCCGGTGCGCCGAACGCGCTGCCGGGGACCGCCGCCAGCCGGTGGCGCTCTAGCAGCTGCGCCGCCACCTGGGTGTCGTCGAGGCCGCGTCGGCGGCCGATGGCGCGCACGTCGAGCAGCGCATAGAACGTGCCGTGCGGCGCGTGCAGGCGCAGGCCACGGATCGCGTTGACCTCGCGGACCAGGAAGTCGCGGCGTTCGGCGAAGGCGCGCGTACGGCGGGCCAGCTCGTCGTCGAGCGGCGTCTCGCACGCGGCGAGCATCGCCGCCTGGCTGATCGTGCACGGGTTGCCCAGAACCTGGCTCTGGGCGCGCGCCGCGGCCTCGATCACCGCCGTCGGGCCGGCGAGGAAGCTGGTGCGCCAGCCGGTCATGGTGTGGCTCTTGGTGAAGCCGTTGACGACCAGCGTGCGGTCGCGGCCGCCGCGCAGCTGGGCCGGCGAGACGTGTTCGCGACCGTCGAAGACCAGCAGCGCGTAGATCTCGTCGGAGACGATCCACAGGTCGTTGGCGACCGCGACGTCGACGATCGCCTGCAGCTGGTCCCGGCTCGGCACCGCGCCGGACGGGTTGTTGGGGAAGTTGAGGATCAGCCCTTTCACGCCGTGCTCGGCGACCGCGGCGGCGATCGTGGCCGCGTCGTGGACGAAGCCGCTCTCCGGGCTCGGCGCGACCACGACCGGTTCGGCGTCGGCCAGCGTGACCAGCGCCGGGTACGAGACCCAGTACGGCGCCAGGACCAGCACGCGGTCGCCGGGTTCGACCAGCGCTTCGAGCGCCATGTGCAGCGCCGCCTTGGCACCGGCGCACACCATCACGCTGGCCGCGTCGTAACGGAGCCCGAAGGCGCGTGCGAACCAGCTGGCGCCGGCCGCGCGCAGCTCGGGTGTCCCGGCGGCCGCGGTGTAGCGGGTGTTGCCCTGCTGGATCGCGCGGATGCCGGCCTCGGCGACGGGCCCAGGGGTCGGGAAATCCGGCTCGCCCGCGCCCAGCGACACCACGTCGTGCCCGGCGGCCTTCAGCGCCGCCGCGCGGGCGGAGATCGCGAGGGTCGCCGATTCCTCGATGCGACGGGAGCGGGCGTTGGGGACCGGGCCGGACATGCGCTGCGAGTAGAACGCGCTGCGCGGGCGAAGGCAAACCCGCGCCGCTCGGAGCGGAAGGTCGCAGCGCGAGCGCCGTCGAAGCCGGACGGACGCTCCAGACCTGAGCAACGTTCCGCTACGCTGCGTCGCACATGGCCAAACCGAAGAGGAAATCCCGGCGGTGGCTCCGCTACACGCTGATCGCCGTCGGCAGCTTCATCGTCTTCGTGCTGCTGTTCATCGCGGCGTTCGTCTTCAACCCGTTCGAGGGCTCGCTGCCGGAGCTGCGCGACATCGTGCCGCGCGGCGTCAACTTCTTCGCCCGCAAGGAGAACCTCGCGGCCGACTTCGACCCGTTCCCGCAGCCGAAGTTCTGGTCGCAGTTCACCGACACGCGCGGCTGGACCGAGCTGGCCGGCGGCAGCCTGGTGAAGGGCATCGAGCGCGACGGGCTCGGCCGCGCTCTGCACGAGGCGCGCGACGCGGTCGAGCAGGTCCGCACCGACAGCCAGGGCTGGCTCGACGTCATGCGCGACCTGATCGGCCGCGAGGTCGTCGTCGCCGGCTACCAGATGGACTACACGCAGCAGCCGACGCGGCCGTTGGCCAAGCCCTGGTGGTGCTGCTACACGCGCGTCAGCTGGCGGGTCAAGGCCGCGCTCGGCTTCGCCTCGTTCGGCTTCGTGCAGGGCCGACTGCGCGATCAGGGCGTCGATCTGTCGACCGACGGCGAGCTGCTGGTGGCCAAGCTGCCGGGTTCGCCGGACCTGATCTACCTGAAGCGCCACCTCGACGTGCTGATGATCGCCAACCACAAGCGGCTGCTCGAGCAGTCGCAGCGGTTGATCGACGGCAGCCGTGAGGAGGAGCCGATCGGCCAGATGCCGGCGTTCACCGACGGCGCGCAGAAGCGCATCGCCAGGTGGGCGGAGAACAACAACACCGATCCCAACGTCGTCGAGTTCGTCGTCGAGCCCAACCAGTTCGATGGGTTCAGCCGGTTCGCCGCGTCGTGGCCGAACCCGAACGATCGCGAGAGCATGAACGAGCGCGTGCTCGCGAGCTTCCTCAACCTCACCGGCTGGCAGTACGTCACCGGCGGGATGATCTTCGGCGACGCCGAGCTGGTCGTGACCGGCGAAGTCGGCATCAACAGCAAGCAGCACACGCCGTTCCAGAGCACCTTCTACCGCGCCGAGCAGCAGCGCCGCGAGGACTGGCTCGACCCGTTCCTGGCGATGGTGCCGGAGAATGCGTGTGCGGCGGCGGCGCTGCGCGTGCCCGCCGGCGACTTCCTGCAGGCGATGTTCGACGCGCTCGAGGACAGCGAGAAGAACCTGATCAACGACGGCATGCAGCGTGCGTCGTACCGCGGCAAACGCCTCAACGACGCCCGCGACCTGATCGAGAAGCTGCGCGTCGCGTTCCAGACCCGTTCCGGGTTCGTGTTCCGCAAGAACCAGCCCGACACGTCGCGCGACGACAAGGGCGAGCTGATGGTGCCGGTGGCCACCAAGTCGCCGATGCCGCAGGTCGCCTGGGTGTTCTGGCTGGCCCCGGGCGGCCAGCCGATCGTCGAGGAGATGGTGACGATGCTGAGCACCTACTACTCGACGTTCGGCTTCTCGAAGGCCTGGCACCTGTACGTGCCGTTCGGCGAGACCAAGTTCCCCGAGCCGGTCATCGAGTTCACGAGCCCGAAGATCCCGGCGACCGGGGAGATCGCGGTGATCGTCCTGGGCCGGTTCTTCATCGTCTCCAACTCGGGGCCGCTGGTCCGCGACATCCTGCGCACGCACTACGCGGCCCAGACCGGCGCGCGGTCGATCCGCCAGCTGCCGGAGTTCGAGGCGATCGAGCGCGACCTGCCGGCCGAACTGAACGGCCTGGTCTGGCTGCGCGGTCCGGCGCTGGTGCCGGTGATCGACGACTACCTCGCGTTCGCCGAACCGAGTGATGTCCCGGACCAGGAGTGGATGATGCTGACCCGCCCCGGTGCCGAGGAGCAGGTCCGTCGCACCCGCTATCCGAACTACCCGAGCAAGGCGAGCATGCCGAAGAACCTGACCGACCCGGGCGGCGAGTTCGACCAGGCGGTGACCGCCTACATGCAGCAGCAGTGGCTCAAGGAACGCACCAACTTCTCGGCCGAGGATCGCAACCAGCTGCAGCAGTTGCGGTCGATGGCGACGATGCTGGAAAGCGCCCACCTGCAGCTCGAACTGCAGAACAGCTACATCCGCTTCCTGCTGCGCCTGAAGGGCAACTTCCGGTGAGCCAGGCCTGGGCACCGAGTGCCGGGCAGCCTCGCGCCCCGCGAGGCTGCCGGTGCCGGTCGCCGTGCCGGGGGCGAAAACCGCCGACCGGTTGAAAACCGTCGGTGGGGCGCTAGTCTCCCCGCCCTCGCATGCCGGCCCAGGTGGCGGAATTGGCAGACGCACTAGCTTGAGGTGCTAGCGCCCCAAAAGGGCTTGCAGGTTCAAATCCTGTCCTGGGCACCATCCTTCCTCCGCGGGCAGCCGCTGCCTCCGGGAACGATGGCGCGATCCGGTCGGCTCGCGGCTGCTGCGAAAGTCGACACGGGCCCCTGCCAGTTGTCGACACGGGCCTGCTGGGTGTCGACACGGGCCCCTGCCAGTTGGCAACGACTTCGTACTTCCCGGCGCCACCGCAGCGACCGCTTCAGGACGGAGGGCCGCATCGACCGATAGATCGGCATGCGCCGGGAGGCACCGGAATCCGGACGGCATGGTGGCTTCACCTTGCTCGAGCTGATGATCGTCGTCGCCGTCCTGGCGATCGTCGCGAGCATCGGTGTGCCGCAGTACGTCTCCGCTCTGCGCATCGCCCGCACCGGCAAGGCGCGTCAGGAACTGGTCGGCATCGCGCAGGCGATCGATTCGTTCCGCGCCAACCACGGCGGCAGGCTGCCGCTGACGCTCTACCAGGTCGGTTGCGGTGGCAAGCGCGACCCGTGGGGGAGTCCGTTCTGCTACTTCAACTACACCGACGGCACCGGTGACGGACTCGACTGGGCGGTGTCCGCCGGGCTCGTCAACCCGACGGCGCTGATCGGCGGGACGGTCGGTTCGCTGACGATCGGGGCGATCCTGCCGTCCGCGATCGGCGGCGGCAGCGACCTGCAGTTCGCGGCGGTCGACGCCAGCCTGCGCCGGCACCCGCAGCGGCCGATCAACCTCAACGCGGTGCCGGTGGCGACGGTCGCCGAATCGCTGCTGACGCGGCTCGGCCGCGGCGGCGACGCGATCGCCCGCGACGAGTTGCTGGCGACGCTGCCGACGTCGGGCGGCTTCTGCGTCTACACCGGCGTCGTGCCGGAGGCCGTGCGCCGTCGCGACCAGTACATGTTCCCGCTGAACACCGACTACGACCTGTTCAGCCTCGGTCCCAACGTGAGCACGGCGATCTCGCTCGGCGCGGCCCTCGCCCAGGACGACATCATCCGCGCCAACAATGGCGGCTACTTCGGCCCTGCCTCGGAGTACTGACGATGCCGAACCTGCGCAACCTGTTCCGTCGTCGGCGAATGGTCGTCGACCCGCGCTTCCAGTACAGCCTGTGTGCCCACGCGATGGCCTACGCGTCGCTGGTCATGACGGCGGTGACCGCGGGGCTGTTCGGTCCGCTGCTCTGGCAGCTCAGCGAGCGCGCGCCCAACCAGTCGGTCGATCCGGACGTCGCCATCGTGATGCTCTACATGCACGAGCGCTTCTGGCTGCTGGCCGCGGTCTGCGTCGCGCTGGTCGCGCTCGGTTCGCTGCGGCTCTCGCACCGCATCGCCGGCCCGCTCGTCCGCTTCAAGCGCAACCTGCGCATGCTCGCGGCCGGCCAGCTGCCGCCGCCGCTCCGCACCCGCCCTCACGACTACCTCAAGGCCGAGGTCGACTGCCTCAACGAGGCGGTGCAGGGGGTCGCGCAGCGGGTCGCCGCGGCGCGTGCCTCGGCCGACGCCTTGCGGCATGAGCTGGCTGCCCTGGTCGCGGCGAATCCCGCGGACGCGGCGCGGCTCGAACGCGCGCAGGCAGCGCAACGGGAACTCGCCGCACGCCTGGCCGAGTTCCAGGTGATCGCGGCGCTCGACGAGGTCGGGACGGCGCCCGTGCTGCCGCTGCAGCCACGGCTCGAACTGGGTGGGGGTGCCGTGACGTGAACGGCGATCGGCAGCAGGTGCGACCCGGCATCCTCAGGACGCGCATCGGGCGGCGCTTCCTGATGATGTTCCTGGTCTGCGCCCTCGTGCCGCTGGTGGCGTTCGCGCTGCTGGCACTGTCCGAGGTGACGAACCAGCTGTCGCTGCAGAACGAACGGTCGCTGCACAACGGCGCCAAGACGGCGGGCATGGGGCTCGCGGCCCGCCTCAGCCAGGTGGCCGGCGACCTGGCGCTGGCGCGCGAGATCACCACCGCGCAGGTCGGCGGCGGGGAGCTGTCGCCGACGACGCTGCCGCCGCAGGTGCGCGGCCGGCTGGCCGCGGTGTGGGTGCGCGATGGCGACGACGTGATCATGCTGCTCGGCGACGTGCCCAACCAGATCGGCGAGCTGACGGCCAAGGACCGCGAACACCTGGGGCGCGGCGGCGTGCTGCTGCGGACGCTGGGTGCAGAAGGCGATCTGGCGCTGGTCGCGGCGCTGCGGCCGGGCACGGTCGACCGCTCGCTGCTGATCGCGCGGCCAACGCGCGAGTTCCTCTACGATGCCGGCGAACTGCGCAGCCCCGGCGCCGACGCGGTGGTCCTCGACGAGGCGCTGCGGCCGCTGTTCCACACGCTGCCGCGGCTGCCGGACCTCGCGCCGCTCGTGCAGGTCGCCGTGCGCCAGCCGGCGTCGGGGACGTTCGACTGGACGGTCGCCGACCAGCCGCACGTCGCCCGCTTCTGGCGCGTGTTCCTGCGACCTCAGTACGGCGCCGACCTGGTGGTCGTGCAGACGCGCGTGCGCACCGAGGCGCTCGAGGTCGTGCACGGCTTCCAGCGGTGGTTCCTGCTGACCGCGGGCGTGACGCTGCTGGTGGTGGTCGGGGCCGGCCTGGTCCAGATCCGGCGCACGCTCGACCCGATCGTCGCGCTGCGCGAGGCGACGCTGCGGGTGGCGAGCGGCGACCTCGAGGCGCGCGTGCGGATCAAGAGCCGGGACGAGTTCGGCGAACTCGGCAAGGCGTTCGACGACATGACCGCGGAGCTCGCGGAGAGCGTGCGGCGGCGCGAGCAGACCGAGGGCGAGCTCAAGACGTCGCGCGACGAAGCGCTGGCGGCCGCACGGGCCAAGGCCGAGTTCGTGATCAACGTCTCCCACGAATTCCGCACGCCGATGGCGGAGATCCTCGGCGCGACCGAGATCCTCAGCCAGCTCGGCGAGGTCGATCCGCAGGCGCGGGTCGAGTTCACGGCGATCGCCCACAGCGGTGCGCAACGGCTCTCGCGCCTCGTCGACGAAGTCTTCGAGATCGGTTCGACGGCGGCCTGGGAGACCGGGCCGCAGGACGTCGCTGCTTCGCTGGGCGAAGCAGCCGCGGCGATGTCGCCGGCGGTGCAGGAGCGCATCCTGTTCGAGATCGAGCCCGAGCTGCCGCCGGTGGTCGGCGCGGGTCGGCGGCTGGTCGAGCTGTGGTGTCGCCTGTTGGACAACGCGGCCAAGTTCAGCGATGCCGAGGACTCGATCGACGTGCGCGCCTGCCGCGACGACGACGGCGTGGTCGTCGAAGTCCGCGATCGCGGCGTCGGCATCGCGCTCGCCGACCAGGCTTTGATCTTCGAGCCGTTCTGCCAGGTCGGTCGCGACCAGATGACCGAGAAGGCGGCGGGCACGGGCCTCGGCCTGACCTTGGCGCGGCGCACCGTCGAACGCCTCGGTGGCCGCATCGAGGTCGTCAGCGCGCCCGGCAAGGGCTCGACGTTCCGCGTCCGCCTGCCGCTGCACGACGCGGTGCCCGCCGCGGTCAGCTGACCGCGGCGCGCATCGCGGTCCACAGCTCGGCGACGTGGTGCCGCTCCGTGGCGAGCGCGCCGATCGAGACGCGGACGAGCCAGCGGTCGTCGAGCTGGGCCGGCGTCAGCCAGCCGGCGCCCGATGCGTGCACGCGCTCGAGCCAGGCGAGCGTGTGACGGTCGAGTTCCGCACCGGTCAGACCCGGTGGTTCGTGGCGCACGCAGACCGTCTGCAGCGTCACCGGCGCGACGACGCGCCACGGCGGCGTCGCCGCGACCGCCTCGGCGAGCCAGCGGGCGTTGGCGAGGTCGCGGCGCAGACGGGCGCGCAGCCGCGCCGCGCCGTGCGTGCGCAGCAGGCTCCAGAGCTTCAGCGCGCGGAAGCGTCGACCGAGCGCGATGCCCCAGTCGCGGTAGTTCTTGACCTTGTCGTCGACGGCGGTGCGCAGGTAGCTCGGGTTGGTGCTCATGACGCGCACCAGGTGGTCCTGATCACGCACGTAGAACAGCGAGCAGTCGAACGACACCCCGAGCCACTTGTGGGGGTTGACGACGACCGAGTCGGCGCCGTCGATGCCGTGCCACGCGTCGCGGCATTCGGGCAGGATCATCGCCGCACCGGCCATCGCGCCGTCGACGTGCAGCCACAGGCCGTGGTCGCGGGCCAGCGCCGCGCAGGCGGCGATCGGATCCATCGCGGTGGTCGCGGTCGTGCCGGTGGTCGCGACGATCGCGCACGGGCGCCGACCCGCGGCGCGGTCCGCGGCGATCAGCTCGGCGAGGCGGTCGGCGCGCAGCGCCCGCGCGCCATCGACCGGAACCTTGCGGACGAAGTCGCGGCCGAAGCCGGCGAGCAGGGCCGCCTTCTCGACCGAGCTGTGGGCATCGGCGCTGGTGTAGACGACCAGCGGTGCGCCGCCGTCCTGCAGGCCGCCGCGCGCGGCGGCGTGGG
>CAYMRG010000056.1:0-15037 GCA_964392555.1 uncultured candidatus Brocadiaceae bacterium | reverse complement strand
GACGACGACGACGACGAACCCGCACCGGAACGCATGTGCCGCGTGTTCGGCCGGCTCAGCGTCGAGCAGCCGCCGTTCCTCCGCGCCTTCCTCGAACAGCAATTCCGGGCGGTCGCGACCCGTTTCCATGCCGCCCTGCAGCGCGTGCTGCCGGGCCTCGACGGTGCCGCGATCTGGTGGCGCCTCCATTTCGTCGTCGGCGCCATGGCCCACACCCTGCAGAATTCGCATCTCCTGCCGTCGCTGTCGCGCGGCACCTGCGGCCCGGTCGACCGCGCCGCGTTGTGCGAACAACTGGTCGCGTTCGCCACCGGCGGCCTGCGCGCCGCGGCAGCCAGCGCCGAGGAGGCACGGCGATGAATGCGCGGCCCATCCGCTCGCTGGCGATCGTCGCCGCGCTCGGCGCCTGCTCGGTCGAGCCCCCGCCGCGCCGCGCCGTCGACGGCATCGCCGCCCCGGCGGCGTGGACGACCGCGCCGGGGCAACTGTTCGACGGCGCCGCAGCCGCCGACGCCGCCCACGGCGCCTGGTGGACGGGCTTCGGCGATCCCGATCTCGATCGCCTCGTCGCGGACGTGCTCGCCGGCAACCGCGACCTGCAGGCCGCGGCGGCCCGCCTCGACGCTGCCGCCGCGCTCGGCACGATCGCCGGCGCGCCGCTGTGGCCCGAGCTCGACGGCGGCCTGACCGGCGACCGCGCCCGCCGGCTGTTCCTCGGCTTCCCGTTCGGCGGTGGCGGCGTGCCGAGCAGCACGACCACGGTCTACGGCCTGAACCTGACGCTGCGCTGGGAACTCGACGTCTGGGGCCGGGTGCGGGCCGGCGCCGCAGCCAGCCAGGCCGACCAGCAGGCGGCGCTCGCCGACTTCGCCGGCGCCCAGCTCAGCCTGGTCGCGCAGACCTGCCGCGCCTACTTCGCGGCCGTCGAGGCGAACCGCCAGCTGGCGCTCGCCACGGCGACGCAGCAATCGGTGCAGGCGACGACCGACGACGTCCAGGATCGGTTCCGCCGCGGCACGCGGCCCGCGCTCGACGTGCACCTCGCGTCGACCAACCTCGCCAACGCGCGCGCGACCGTCGCCGAACGGCGCGATCGACTGCAGCGCGCGCTGCGCCAGCTCGAGGTGCTCGCCGGCCGCTACCCCGCCGGGCTCGCGGTGGCCGCCGGCGAACTGCCGCGACGGATGCCGCCGGTGCCCGGCGCGCTGCCGAGCGAACTGCTGCAGCGTCGCCCCGACCTGGTCGCCGCCGAGCGCCACCTCGCCGCGGCCGGCTGCCGCGTCGACGCGGCCAGGGCCGCGCTCTATCCGCGGCTCAGCCTGACGGCGAGCGGCGGCACGTCGAGCACCGAACTCGGCGACCTCGTCGACCGCGACTTCCGCGTCTGGGACATCGCCGGCAACCTGCTCGCGCCGCTGTTCCGCGGCGGCGCGCTGCGCGCCGAAGTCGCCCGCAACGAAGCGCAGGCGGCGCAGGCGGCCGCCGAGTACGGCAGCGCGGTGCTGCGCGCCTTCGCCGAAGTCGAGGAGGCGCTGGCCGCCGCGGCGCTGGCGACCGAGCGACGCGACGAGCTGGCGGCCGCCGCCGAGCACGCGCGGCAGGCGCGCGACGTCGCCCGCGAACGGTGGCAGCTCGGTCTCGCCGACTTCCTCGCGGTCGCCGATGGCCAACGCCAGTCCTACCAGGCCGAGTCGGCATGGATCGCCGCCGAACGCGCCTGCCTCGACAACCGCATCGACCTGTTCCTCGCGCTGGGCGGCGGCTTCGACGCCGGCCGCACCGGAGACGCCTCGCCATGAAGCTGCGACTCGCGCTGCAGATCCTCCTCCCGATCCTCGTCCTCGGGTTCGGCGCCGCCGCCGCGATCGCGATCGTCAAAGCGGCCGTCAAGCCGAAGGAGGCGCCCGCGGCGGCCGCGACCCGCCAGGTCCGCGTCGCCGTGGCGACCGTCGGCGACGCGCGCGTCGACGTCGCCAGCCAGGGAACGGTCGAGCCGCTCCGGGCCGTGACGCTCGCCTCGCAGGTGCCGGGACGCATCGTCAACACGCACGCCGCGCTGCGCGCCGGCGGGTTCTTCGCCGCCGGCGACGTGCTGGTCGAACTGGATCCCGCCGAGTTCCAGCTCGCCGTCGTCCAACAGGAGGCCGCGGTCGCGCGCGCCGACCTGCGCCTGTTGCAGGAACGCGCCGAGGCCGCGGCTGCGGTGCGCGCCTGGCGCGATCTCGAAGGCGAACAGCCCCCCGATCCGCTGGTCGCCCGCGAACCGCAGGTGCGCGATGCCGAAGCCTCGCTGGCGGCGGCCAAGGCGCAGCTCGAACGCGCGCGCCTCGACCTGGCGCGAACCCGCCTGAGCCTGCCGTTCGCCGGCCGCGTGCGCAGCGCCGACGCCGACGTCGGCCAGACGGTGCTGCCCGGCCAGGCGCTGGCCGAGATCCACGACCTCGCGTTCGCCGAGGTGCGCCTGCCGATCCCGATCACCGAGCTGGCGTTCGTCGACCTGCCGCTCGCGGACGTCGCCGCCGAGGACGCCGGCACCCCGGTCGAACTGCGCGCGGACTTCGCGGGCCAGCACCTCACCTGGCAGGCCACCATCCACCGCACCGAGGCCGAGATCGACCGCCGCACCCGCCAGCTGACCGCGGTCGCGCGCGTCGCGGCGCCGTACGGCGCGACGCCGCCGCTGACCGTCGGCATGTTCGTGACGGCGACGATCATCGGGCGCACGTTCCACGACGTCGTCACCTTGCCGCGCGCCGCGCTGCAGGGCGAGGACGTCGTCTGGGTGGTCGACGCCGAGCAGAAGCTCGTGCGGCGGCCGGTCGAGGTGCTACGGCGCGAAACCGACCGCGTGCTGCTGCGCGGCGGCGTCGCCGCCGGCGAGCGGGTCTGCATCAGCGCGCTCGAGGCGCCGAGCACCGGCACCGCGGTGACGATCGCCGAGGACGCAGCCGACGGCGAGGGACGGTGAGACGATGAGCGCACACGACGAAACCATCCCCGCCGCCGACGCGAAGGGTTTCTTCGCGTGGTTCACGCAGAACCACGTCGCCGCGACGCTGATCGCACTCACCTTCGCCGTCGCCGGCCTCGCCGCGCTGCTCGGCGGCCGCGTCCGCCGCGAGGTGTTCCCCGAGATCGCGCCGAACATCGTCACCGTGCAGGTCGCCTACCCCGGCGCCTCACCGGTCGAGGTCGAACACGGCATCTGCATGCGCGTCGAGGAAGCCGTCGAAGGCGTCACCGGCGTCGACAAGGTGACGGCGAGCGCCAACGAGGGCGTCGGGCTCGTCGTCATCGAGGCGCTGCAGAGCGCCGACATCGACCGCGTGCTCGACGACGTCAAGAACCGCATCGACGCGATCACGAACTTCCCGGCCGAGATCGAGGAGCCGATCGTCAGCCGGCTGGTCGTCCGCAAGGAGGTCGTCAACGTCACGGTCTACGGCGACGCCGGCGAGCTCGAGCTGAAACGGCTCGCCGAGCGTGCCCGCGACGAGCTGACCGCGCTGCCGGCGATCACCCAGGTCGAGCTGTCGGCGGTGCGGCCCTACGAGATCGCGATCGAGGTCAGCGAGGCGGCGCTGCGGCGCCACGGGCTCTCGTTCGACGACGTCGCGCGCGCCGTGCGCCGCAGCAGCCTCGACCTGCCGGCCGGCGCGATCAAGGCCGACGAAGGCCAGACACTGCTGCGCGTCAAGGGTCAGGCCTACACCGGCGCCGAGTTCGCCGCGCTCGTGCTGCTGGCCGCGCCGGACGGCTCGCGGGTGACCGTCGGCGACGTCGCGACGGTTCGCGACGGCTTCGCCGACGAGGACCTCGCGGCACGCTTCGACGGCACGCCGGCGGCGCTGCTGAAGGTGTTCCGCGTCGGCAACCAGGACGCGATCGCCGTGACCAAGGCCGTGCACGACTGGGTCGACGGCCCCGGCAAGGCGCTGCTGCCGCCGGGCGTGCAGATGGCGACCTGGCGCGACGAATCGGTGATCCTGCGCGGCCGCATCGACCTGCTGTTCCGCAACGCGATGCAGGGGCTGGTGCTGGTGTTCGTGATCCTCGCGCTGTTCCTGCAGCTGCGCGTCGCGATCTTCGTCGCGCTCGGCATCCCGGTGGCGTTCCTCGGCGCGGTCGCGCTGATGCCGACGTTCGACATCTCGGTCAACATGATCTCGCTGTTCGCGTTCCTGCTGGTGCTCGGCATCGTCGTCGACGACGCGATCGTGGTCGGCGAGAACGTCGTGCTGCACCGGACGCGCGGCACGGGACGCATGCTGGCGGCGCTGCGCGGCAGCCGCGAGGTGCGCACGCCGGTGTTCGCCTCGGTCATGACGACGGTCGCCGCGTTCCTGCCGATGCTGTTCGCGGTGCCGGGCGCCGACGCGCAGGTCTGGCGCGTCATCCCGCTGGTCGTGATCCCGGTGCTGCTGGTCAGCCTCGTCGAATCGCAGCTCTGCCTGCCAGCACACCTGGCGCAGCTGCGCATCCATCCGCCCGACCACCGCCCGTGGCTCGGCGCGCGCCTGCTGCAGAAGGTGCAGGACGCGTTCCAGGGCGGGCTCGAGTTCCTGATCCAGCGGACCTACCGGCCGACGCTCGAGGCCTGCCTGCGATTCCGTTACGTCACCATCGCCGCGGCGATCGCGGTGCTCGTGATCGCGTTCGCCGGCGTCAAGGCCGGACACCCGCGCTTCGTCTTCTTCCCGACCGTCGACGGCGACAACATCGTCGTCTCGCTGACGATGCCGCAAGGCACGCCGGTCGAGGTCACCAGCCGCTGGCTGCAGCGGATCGAATCGACGGCGCGCGCGGTGGTCGCCGAGTTCGACGGCCACACGACCGACGAAGGCGCCGGGCAACCGATGCTGCTGCACATGATGGCGACGGTCGGCGCGCAACCCTACGCCGTCGAACAGGCGCGCAACGGCGGCCAGCGCGACGCGCAGTTCCAGTCCGGCTCGCATCTCGCCGAGCTGAACCTGCAGCTCCGCCCGTCGGAGGAACGCGACGTCTCGTCGGACGCGATCATGAGCAAGCTGCGCGAACGCGTCGGCCGGATCCCCGAGGCCGTCGACCTCGCGTTCACGACCTCGTTCTTCTCGACCGGCAAGGACATCGACGTCGAGCTCTACCACGCCGACATGGCCACGCTGCGCGTCGCCGTCGTCGAACTCGAAGATGCCCTGCGCGCCCTGCCGCAGGTCAAGGACGTCGCGGACTCGTTCCGACTCGGCAAGTCCGAGATCGAGCTGCAGATCCGCCCGGCCGCCGAGGCGCTCGGCCTCAGCCAGCAGGACCTCGCCCGCCAGGTCCGGCAGGCGTTCTACGGCGAGGAGGCGCAGCGCGTGCAGCGCGGTCGCGACGACGTCAAGGTCATGGTGCGCTACCCGGAGACCGGGCGGCGGTCGTTGAACGACCTCGAGGAGCTGCGCATCCGCACCGCCGCCGGCGACGCGGTGCCGCTGCGCGAGGTCGCGACGGCGACCACGGGCCGTTCGTACTCGACGATCACGCGCGTCAACCGCCGCCGGACGCTGCGGGTCAGCGGCGAGATCGACGAGAACGACGCCGCCGCCAGTGCCGAGGCGATCAACCAGAAGCTGCGCGACGAGACGATCCCCGCGCTGATCACGCGCCACCCGGGTCTGTCGTGGGCCGCGGAGGGCGACCAGAAGAAGAAGAACGACCTGCTGGTCTCCCTCGGCGGCGGCTTCGTCATCGCGCTGTTCGTCATCTACGCGCTGATGGCGATCCCGCTGAAGTCCTTCCTGCAGCCGGCGCTGATCATGACCGCCGTGCCGCTCGGCTTCGTCGGCGCGATCGCCGGCCACCTGATCACCGGCTACGACCTCAGCATCCTGTCGCTGTTCGGGTCGGTCGCGCTGGCCGGCGTGGTCGTCAACGACAACATCGTGCTGGTGTCGTGGATCAACGACCGCCGGCAGGAGCACGACACGCTGGCGCAGGCGATCCGCAGCGCCGGCGTCGAACGGTTCCGACCGATCCTGCTGACGACGCTGACGACGTTCGGCGGGCTCACGCCGCTGCTGCTCGAGCGCAGCGTGCAGGCGCGCTTCCTCGTGCCGATGGCCGTATCGCTGGCGTTCGGCGTGCTGTTCGCGACGGCGATCAGTCTCGTGCTGGTGCCCTGCCTCTACCTGGTCGGCGACGACCTGCGCCGTGCGCTGCGCTGGCTGTACGGGCGCCGCGACGCGAGCGACCACACGGATCCGGCATCGACCTGATCGCCGCGCCGCCGGCCGCCGCGTCGGCCGGCCGCTGCCATCGGCACCCGCGCTGTCGTGAATCCCGACAGCGGAGCCCACCCTGACCGGGTGCCCGTCCGCGTCAAGCGGCCCCACTCGTCCGGACGATGTCCGTTCTCGACATGGGGAGCGGACCGTGGACACGGAATTCGTGGCGAGGCACGCTCGCCCGATCGGCCCAGGCCCTCGCCCTGCTCGCGCTGGCCGCGCCCCGCCTCGCCGCGCAGGACGACGATCCGGCGGCCAAGGCCGCCGCGGTGCGCGCGGCGATCGTCTACAAGCTGGCCGGCTACCTGCAGCGCACGACCCCGCCCAAGGAGCCGCCGACCGAGTTCCGTATCGGCGTCTTCGGCGACGACGACGTGACCAAGATCGCTGCCAGGATCCTCGACGGCAAGCTGGTCGGCACGCTGAAGGTCAAGGTCGTCGTCGTGACGCCGGCGATGCTCGCGAAGGGCCCGGTCGACGATCGCTGCGATCTGCTCTACGTCGCCGCGACGACGCCGCTGGCGACGGCCAAGGCGATCGCCGCGCAGCATGCGACGCGACCGCTGCCGACGATCTGCGAGCTGCCCGGCTTCGTCGCCGCCGGCGGCTCGATCCAGATGTTCGTCGAGGGCGGCAGCATCCGCTTCGAGGTCGCCGCCAAGACCCTCGAGAACCAGGGCGTCCGCGCCAGCCCGCAGCTGTTGAAGCTGTCGCGCAAGGGGCCCGTCGAGTGAAGCACGTCCGCCATTCGCTGCGCCGCCGCCTGACCGTGCTGTGCGCCGCCCTGACCGCCGCCGCGCTGCTGGTGGCCGGCGTGCTGTCGCACCGGCGCGAGCACACGACGCTCGAGCAGGCCCAGCAGGTGAACCTGCGCACGCTCGCGGAGGTGATCGCCGTCAACGCCCGCAGCGGCCTCGAATTCGCCGCGCCCCAGGAGACGACGAGTTTCCTGCAGACGGTCGTCGACACCATGCACCTGCGGGTCGCGGCCGTCTTCGGTACGGCGGGCGATCCGTTCGCGGTCGCCGGCGATCCGGGGCACCTGCCACCGCGCCAGCAGCTCGAGGGCTGGCTCGACGGCGACTGGATCGCGACGGCGGCGCTGCCGTTCCGCGGCGAGCACGGCGAAGAGCTGCAGGGTCACGTGCTGCTGCGCGCCGACGGCCAGCCGCTGCGGGACGCGATGCAGGACCACCTGCTCGGCATCCTCGGCAACGCCGCCCTGACGCTGGTCGCCCTCGCGCTGGCCGCGCGCTGGTCGCTGCGCCGCATGATGCGGCCGATCGCGGCGCTGCTGGCGACGTCGAAGCGCGTCCGCGAGACCGCCGACTACTCGGTGCGCGCCGCGGTCGTCCACGAGGACGAGATCGGCGCGCTGACGCGGTCGTTCAACGCGATGCTCCAGGCGCTGCAGGAGCGCGATGCCAACCTCGCCCGCGCCGCCGAACGCCTCGAGGTCCAGGTGCGCGAGCGCACCGCCGAGCTGCGCGACGCCCTGACCGCCGCCCAGGCCGCGACCAACGCGAAGTCGACGTTCGTCGCCAACATGAGCCACGAGATCCGCACGCCGCTCAACGCGATCCTCGGCATGAGCGAGCTGGCGATGGAGGCGCAGGACCCGATCGAACTCAGGGAATACCTCGGCGTGATCCGCAACGCCGGCGGCAACCTGCTCGGCATCGTCAACGACATCCTCGACCTGTCGAAGATCGAGTCCGGCAAGCTCGAGCTGTCGCCGGTCGCGACCGACCTCGAGACCGTGGTGCTCGAGGCGCTGCGGCCGCTGACGGCACGCATCCAGAGCAAGGAACTCGAACTCGGCTTCGTGCTCGATCCGCGGCTCGACGCCGGCTACCTGCTCGATGACGTGCGCCTGCGGCAGGTGCTGACGAACCTGGTCGGCAACGCGATCAAGTTCACCGCCCACGGCCACGTCGCGGTGCGCGTGACCCGGCTCGCCGACGGCGCCGACGGTCGCCACGCCGTCGAGTTCGCCGTCGAGGACAGCGGCGTCGGCATCCCGGCCGACCGGCTCGACGCGATCTTCACGCCGTTCACGCAGGCCGACAGCACGATCACGCGCCGGTTCGCCGGCACCGGCCTCGGCCTGTCGATCACCAAGCGCCTCGCCAACCAGATGGGAGGCGACGTCACGGCGAAGAGCACGCTCGGCCGCGGCTCGACGTTCCGCGTCGTGCTGCCGCTGACGCCGACCGCGAGCCCGTTGCCGCCGCCGCCGCGACCGCCCGCCGGCACACGGCTGGCGCTCGTGTCCGGCTCGGCGCTGGTGCGCGAAGCCGTCACGGCGATCGCCGCGAGCCTCGACCTGCCGCTGCGCGCGTTCGCCTCCGGCGAAGCGGCGCTGGCCGCCGGCGGCCTGGCCGGCGAACGCGACATTCTGCTCGTCGACGAACGCGACCCCGACCGCGACCAGGCGTTCGTCGCCAGCGTGCCGCGCGGCCCGCACGGCTACCGGCCGCTGCTGCTGCTGACGTCCTACCAGGATCTCGCCGCGACGACCGAGCGCTGCCGCCGCAACGAGTTCGCCGGCCACGTCGCCAAGCCGGTCGCCCGCCGCGAGCTGGCGATGCGGCTCGCGAACGACGCATCGGCGCCCGTCGTCGAACCGTCGCTGGCCAGCACGGAGCGCGGCACGCGCCGCAGCCTGCGGATCCTGGTCGCCGAGGACAACGCCGTCAACCAGAAGCTCATCCACCGCATCCTGACGCGCGACGGCCATACCGTGGCGATGGCCGAGAACGGCCGCGAATGCGTCGAGCTGTTCGGCAAGGGCACGTTCGACCTCGTGCTGATGGACGTCCAGATGCCCGAGATGAGCGGCCTCGAGGCCACCGAACGCATCCGCCGCGCCGCCTGCGGCAGCGGCCGCCACACCCCGATCATCGCCCTCACCGCCAACACCACGCCCGAGGACCGCGAGGAATGCCTGCGCGTCGGCATGGACGAGGTGCTGCCCAAGCCGGTGTCGGTGCCGCGCCTGCGCACCGTTCTCGAACACTACGGCGCGGTCGTCACCAACGACCCCGCCGCGAATCCGTCCGCCGAGGAGACCGCATGAACCCTCTCCGCACGTCCGCCGCTGCCGTGGCAGCGCTGCTCGCCATGGCGACCCTGCGCGCCCAGGACCCACAGGCCGCCGCGACGCCGGCGAGCCTCGACCTGACCGACCTGTCGCTCGAGGAGCTGATGCAGGTGCCGGTCGAGGTCGGCGGGCGCCAGGCCGAGTCGCTCGGCACGTCCGCCGCGGCGGTGTTCGTCCTGACCGAGGCCGACATCCGGCGCTCGGGCATGCGCACCGTTCCCGATCTGCTGCGGCTCGTCCCCGGCCTGCTGATCGCGCAGGACGTGCCCGGCGCGTTCGGCTTCGCCAGCCGACTCGGCGAGTACGAGTACGCCGGCATGCTCGTGCTGCTGGACGGGCAACGGCTCTACAACACGCTGTTGCGCCGCGAGTTCTTCCAGGCGATCGATCTGCCGATCGAGTCGATCGAACGCATCGAGGTGGTGCGCGGCCCGGGCGGCGCCCGCTGGGGCGACAAGGCCGCGCAGGGCGTGGTCAACATCGTCACGAAGAAGGCGGCCGCGTGCCAGGGACTGCTGCTCACCGGCCTGGTCGGCAGCGAGGATCGCTACACGGGTTCGTTCCGCTTCGGCGCCAGCACCGGCCAGGACAGCTCGTTCTACGTCTACGGCAAGGCCGCCGAGCGCGACGGCGGCTATCCGACGGTCAGCGGCGACCACTGGAGCAGCAACCGCATCGGCGGGCGGTTCGACGCGCAGGTGGCGCCGGGCGTCGATCTGACGGTCGACGGGGAATACCACGACAGCTTCCTCGGCGACTCCTACCAGAGCGAACCGGGCTTCTCGGTGCTGAACTTCATCCGCGGTGGCCACCTGAAAGCGCGGCTGCACGCCGCACACGACAACGGCGACTGGAGCGAAGTGCGGATCGCCGGCGAGGCCTACGACCAGGACATCCGCGAATTCGATGCGGGCACCCCGTACGACCACCTGATCTGGCAGGAGCATCTGTTCGACCTGACGGCGCAGCATTCGTTCGCGCTCGCCGAGGATCATAGCCTGACCGTCGGACTCGGTCTGCGCAGCGTCTTGGTCGACTACTTCTACACGATCTCGGACTTCGGCGACCGCTACAACGAGACGCGCGGCGACCTGTTCGCGGCGTGGGACTGGCAACTGCTGCCCGAGGTCAAGGTGACGCTCGGCGGCAACCTCGGCTACACCGACGGGAAGAACGTCGCCGGCGCCGACGCGCAACCCGACGTGCGCATCGCCTGGACGCCGTCGCCCGACGTCACGGTCTGGGGCGCGATCAGCGGCAACCGCGAGGCCGACAGGCGCTACCACGACTCGGGGATCATCGTGAAGCGCCAGGCCAGCAAGCTGCTGGCCTACGAGCTCGGCCTGCGCCGGCGCTGGGGCGAGTCGTTCATGCTGCAGGTCGACACCTTCGCCTACGAGGTCGGCAACCAGCTCAACGGCTACGACACCGACCCGGGCAGCGGCGCGACGCTCTACCTCACGGACGGCCGCACCCATGCCTTCGGCGGCGAACTGACCGGTTCGTGGCGGCCGCTGACCGGCCTGCGTGCGACCGCGTTCCTGGCCACCACCCAGGCCGACTCGGAGCACTTCGACCCGACCTGGAGCACGATCGAGAACGACGTGCCGCACACGCGCGGCGGCCTGACCGTCGGCTACGAGCTGGCGCCGGGCCTCGACGTCAGCAGCAACCTGCTCTACACGGAGCGCCACGCCGGCATTCCGACCTGGTGGCGGCTGGACCTGCGGCTCGGCTGGACGATCGGTGAGAACACCCACCTCGACCTGGTCGGGCAGAACCTCACCGATCCGCACCACGTCGAGTACTTCTACGAAGAGCAGTCGCAGCGCGGCGCCTACCTGCTGCTGACGCACCAGTTCTGACCTGCGCTTCTCGCCGGGCCCGCGGCGACCGGGCACCTCGCCCTCGCCTCGCGGCACGGTCGCTCCGTATGCTCCCGCGATGCTTCGCGGTGCCTCCGTCTTCCTGGCCTCGGCCGCGCTGGTGGCCCAGGGCCCTCCGCCGAACGGCCCTCGCTCCGTCGATCCCGGTTGGTTCGCGCTGGTGCACGCCCGCGTCGTCCCGGCGCCGGGCCAGGCGCTGGCCGACGCGACGGTCGTCGTCCGCGATGGCGTCGTGCGCGCGGTCGGCACCGCGCCGCCGCCGGCCGGGGCGACCGTCGTCGACTGCACGGGCCTGACGATCTATCCCGGCCTGATCGAACCGTTCCTCGCCACCGACGTGCCCGCGCTCGACCCGGCGGCTGCCGACCAGCACTGGAACACGATGCTGCAGCCGCAGCGCAACGCCCGCGACGGTGCCGGCGCGCCGCCGGCCGACCGCACCGCGCTGCGCGAACTCGGCTTCACGACGGTCGCGATCGCGCCGAGCGGCGGCATCCTCAAGGGAACGAGCAGCGTCGTGCTGCTCGACGAACCGACCGACACCGAGCCGACGCGCGTGGTCGCCGCGCGCGCCTACCAGCTCGCCAGCCTGCAGACGCGCTGGGACGGCTATCCCAACAGCGAGATGGGCGCGATCGCGCTGCTGCGCCAGACGCTGCTCGACGCCGACTGGTACGAACGCTGCCGCAACACCGTCGCCGCGCACGGCGAACTGGCCACCGCCGCGCCACCGGCCTCGGCGGTGCTGCAGGCCATCGCCGACCAGCGCGCCCTGCCGATGTGGTTCGACGTGCAGGACGAACTGCAGGCGCTGCGCGTGCTGAAGATCGCGACCGAGTTCGACCGCAAGCCGGTCGTCCTCGGCAGCGGCATGGAGTTCCGGCGGCTCGCCGCGCTGGCCGCGGCGAAGGCGCCGATCGTCGTGCCGGTGGAGCTGCCCGACGCCCCGGACGTGTCGACGGCGGCGATGAGCGAGCGCGTGACGCTGCGCCACCTGCTGTCGTGGGAACAGGCGCCGACCAACAGCAAGCGGCTGCTCGACGCCGGCGTGACGATCGCCTGGACGACCGCGCGCCTGAAGAAGCGCGGCGAGTTCTGGGCGCGGGTCGCCGAGGCCATGCGCTGCGGCGTGACCGCGGACCAGGCGCTGGCGGCGCTGACGACGGTGCCGGCCGAGCTGCTCGGCATCGCCGCACAGACCGGAACGATCGCGCCGGGCAAACTCGCCAACCTGGTGGTCGTCGACGGCGAACTGCTCACCAAGGAACCGAAGGTCCGCGACGTCTGGGTCGGCGGCCGACGCCACATCGTCAAGCAGCGTCCGGATCAGGGCCTCGACGGCACGTGGGCGTGGTCGCGCGGCTGGCCCGGCAAGCCGCCCGAAACGGCGCCGCGCCTCGCGATCGCCGGCGAGAAGGTCACCTGCAAGCTCGGCGACAAGGTGCTGAAGGTCGCGGCGGTCGCGCGCACCGCGACCACGCTCGACTGCCGCGTCGCGCTCGGCGAAGCCGGCGGCGAGGCGACGGTCTGGCTGTCGCTCTACCGCGAAGGCGACGAACTGGCGGGCAGCGTCACGGCGGCCGCCGATCGCCCGCTGCCGTTCCGCGCGACGCGAGAACCGGGCGAGGCCGCGCCGGCCGGCGGCGACCACGCCGACGCGCCCAAGGATCCCAAGACCGAGGATCCCCAGACCAAGGATCCCCAGGCAATGGATCCCCAGACCATGGGGCGCGAGGCGAAGGATCGGGGGGCCGACGACCCGCCGCCGTCGCTCGACCCGCTGCCGACGCCGCTCGGCGGCTTCGCGATCGGGCCGATGCCCGCGGCCAAGCCGTTCGCGATCGTCGGCGCCGAGCTGTGGACCGGCGACGGGCGCGGCGTGTTCCGCAACGGCGCGGTCTACGTGCGCGACGGCAAGATCGTCTACGCCGGCCCGCGCGCCGACCTGCCGCGGCTGCCCGACGACGTCGAGGTGATCGAGGCGAACGGCCGCCACGTCACGCCCGGCATCATCGACTGCCATTCGCACACCGGCATCTCGCGCGGCGTCAACGAGAGCGGTCAGGCGGTGACCGCCGAGGTGCGCATCGCCGACGTGCTCGACCCCGACGACGTCAACTGGTACCGCGAGCTGGCCGGCGGCGTGACCACGGTCAACCAGCTGCACGGCTCGGCCAACGCGATCGGCGGGCAGAGCCAGACGACCAAGCTGCGCTACGGCGTCGCCAACCCGGACGACATGCACTTCGCCGGCGCGCCGGCCGGCATCAAGTGGGCACTCGGCGAGAATCCGCGCGGCGCGAACGGCGGCGGCAGCCGCACCCGCTACCCCGGCACCCGCATGGGCGTCGAAGCGCTGCTGCGCGACCGCCTCGCCGCCGCCACCGCCTATGCCCGCGAACAGGAACGCTACGCCGCGCTGGCGCCGGGCGCGCGCAGCCAGGTGCTGCCGCCGCGGCGCGACCTCGAGCTCGAGGCGTTGACCGAGGTGCTCGCCGGCACGCGGCGCATCCACTGCCACAGCTACCGGCAGGACGAGATCTTCATGCTGTGCGGGCTCGCCCACGAGTACGGCATCAAGATCGGCACCTTCCAGCACGTGCTCGAGGGCTACAAGGTCGCCGACGCCATCCGCCAGGCGGCGGTCGGCGCGTCGTCGTTCAGCGACTGGTGGGCCTACAAGTTCGAGGTCTACGACGCGATCCCCGAGAACGGCGCGATCATGCACGAGGCCGGCGTCTGCGTGTCGTTCAACAGCGACAGCGACGAACACGCGCGGCGACTCAACACCGAGGCCGGCAAGGCGGTCAAGTACGGCGGCGTCGCGCCGCAGGCGGCGCTCGGCTTCGTCACCAGCAACCCGGCGATCCAGCTCGGCGTCTTCGACCGCACCGGCTCGCTGACCGCCGGCAAGGATGCCGACATCGCGCTGTGGTCCGGCGATCCGCTGAGCTACCTGTCGCGCTGCGAGGCGACCTGGGTCGACGGCCGCAAGCTGTTCTCGCTGGAGCAGGACGAGGCGGCGCGGGCCTGGGTGCAGCGCGAACGGCAGCGACTGCTCGGCAAGGCGCTGCGCGCCGGCGCGGACCGCAAGCCGCGCGGCGACGACGCCAAGGACGCCGCGAAGGACCCCTACTGGGCCGCCGAGGACCTGACCGGCAGCTACTGCTGCCGCAGCGAAGGAGAACGCTGATGACGCCCCGCATCCATCCGTGCGCGCTGCTCGGCGCGATCACCCTGCTGACCGGCGCCGCGCGCGCCCAGGACCTGCTGCCGAAGGCCGCGCCGCAGAGTCGGCCGGTGCTGCTGACCAACGGCGTGATCCACACGGTCGCCAAGGGCACGATCCTCGGCGGCTCGCTGTGGTTCGCCGACGGCGTGCTGCAGGAGGTGCTGCCGGCCGACACCGCACCGAAGCTGCCGGCCGGCGTCGAGCCGCTGGTGATCGACCTCGGCGGCAAGCACGTCTTCCCCGGCATGGTCAGCGCGCACACGTCGCTCGGCCTCGTCGAGATCGGCATGGTGCGGCAGACCGATGACACCAGCGAGATCGGCGAGCTGACGCCCGAGGCGCAGGCGATGGTCGCGGTCAATCCGGACTCGACCGCGATCCCCGTCGCGCGCAGCAACGGCGTGCTGGCGGCGGCCGCGTTCCCGAGCGGCGGCCTGCTGCCGGGGCGCGTCGCCGTGCTGCAGCTCGACGGCTGGACCAACGCCGAGATGGCCGTCGCCGCCGACGCCGGACCGGTGGTCGCCTGGCCGGCGCGGCGTAGCGCCGGCGGTCGCCCCGGCCGCCGCGG
>CAYMRG010000055.1:0-15098 GCA_964392555.1 uncultured candidatus Brocadiaceae bacterium | reverse complement strand
CGACCGGCCAGGTCGCGGCGCGCCGCGGCGAGCAGCGCCTGGCCGCGCTGCAGCAGACGCCGCAGGCCGGGCGGATCGACGCGCACGCGCAGCGCCTCACCGCGTTCGACCGATTCGCCGGCGAGCGCCAGGCCGAGCGCGGAGAAGGCGCCCGGATGCGGCGGGATCAGGGCCGCGGGCAGGCCGAGGCGCTGCAGCATGCCCGCCGCGTGGAGGCCGCCCGCGCCGCCATAGGCGACCAGCGGCACGTGGGCTGGGTCGACGGCGCGTTCGGCCGTGATCACCAGGATCGCACGGGCCATCGTCGCGTCGGCGATCGTCAGGATGCCGCGCGCCGTGGCGGCCACGCCGAGACCCAGGCGGCGCGCGAGCCGTTCGATCGCGCGCACGGCGGCGTCGACGTCGATCGGCATGCGGCCGCGCAGCAGCGTGTCGGCACCGAGGTGGCCGAGCGCGACGTGCGCGTCGGTGACCGTCGCGTCGCGCCCCTTGCCGTAGCAGGCCGGGCCGGGGTCGGCGCCGGCGCTCTCGGGCCCGACGCGCAGGGCGCCGCCGCGGTCGACGTAGGCGATGCTGCCACCGCCGCAACCGACGGTGTGCACCGGCACGGTCGGCAGCGGCAACGGCAGTCCGCCGATCGCGCCGGTCTCGTCGACGGCCGCGGCCGCGTGGACGAGGCAGACGTCGGCCGAGGTGCCGCCCATGTCGAAGGCCGCGGCGCGGTCGAAGCCGGCGCGCGCCGCGGCACAGGCCGTCGCCAGCACGCCGCCGGCCGGCCCGGAGAACATCGCGCGCGCCGGGAACGCCGCGGCCTCGGCGGGCTGCAGGATGCCGAGGCTGCTGCGCAACAGGCGCAGCGAGCCGTGGCCGATGCCGGCCGCGACGCGCGCCGTGTAGGCGCCGACCACCGGCGCGATCGCGGCGTTGAGGATCGCGGCCGAGAACCGTTCGTACTCGCCGAAGGCCGGCAACAGGTCGGCGCTGCACGTCACCGGCATGCCCGGCAAGGCGGCGCGCAAGGCGCGGGCGAGCCGGTGCTCGTCGGCCGGGTCGGCCGGCGCGTGCAGCAGGCCGATCGCGATCGCCTCGGGGCGCAGACGGCGAACGGCCGCGACGACGCGCTCGACCTCGCGCTCGGTCAGCCCGGTCTCGACCGCGCCACCGGGGCCGCGCCGGCACGCGACGCCGACGCGCAGCGCGCGCGGCACCGGCGGCACCGCCCGCTGCGGTTCGAGCGCGTAGAGGTCGGCGCGCTCCTGGCGGCCGATCTCGATCAGGTCCTCGAAGCCGCGGTTGGTGACGAACGCGGTCCGCGCCAGCGCGCCGGTCAGCACCGCGTTGAGACCGACGGTCGTGCCGTGGACGACGTCGACGGGCTCGTCGGGCCGCCGGCGCACCGCGGCGATGCCGGCCAGCACCGCGCGCGCCGGGTCGGCGGGCGTGGACGGCAGCTTGTGCACCTGGATGCCGGTCCGCGACCACCGCACCACGTCGGTGAACGTTCCGCCGGTGTCGATGCCGATGCGCGCGTTCGCAGCCACGGGGCGGCAAGGTAGCGGGCGGGCCGGTCCGAGCCTAGGCTTCCACCGTGGTGTACTTCATGGGCATCGTGGCCCCGCGGGTGTTCGGCGCGATTCCGTTCGCCTGGCTGCTCGTGCGGCTGGCCAAGGGCGTCGACGTGCGCACGGTCGGCAGCGGCAACGCCGGGGCGACCAACGCGAGCCGGGCGTTCACCGGCAAGGGCGCGCGGATCGGCGCATTCCTGCTGATCTACCTGCTCGATGCCGGCAAGGGCTGGTTGGCGGTCTGGCTCGCGCAGATGGACACGCAGGGTTCGCTGGTGGTCGGCGTGCTGGCCGCCGCCGCCGCGGTGCTCGGCCACGTGTTCTCGCCGTTCCTGTGGTTCCGCGGCGGCAAGGGCGTCGCGACCGCGACCGGCGCGCTGCTGGCGCTCGACTGGCAGGTGACGCTGATCGCGCTCGGCGTGTTCGCCGTCGTCCGCTTCGCCACCGGCCACGTGTTCTTCGGCAGCCTCGCGCTCGGCGCGGCGCTGCCGATCGCGGCGATCGCGCTGCATCCCGACACCGCGTTCGGCGAACGGCTGTCGCTGACGATCCTCTGCCTGGCGATCGCGGTCTTCCTCTGCTGGACGCACCGCAGCAACCTGCAGAAGCACTTCGCGCGGCGCGCGCCGGGGGCGGCGTGAAGGTCGCGATCCTCGGCAACGGCGGCTTCGGCACGGCGATGGCCGTGCTGGCGTCGCGCGCCGGCCACGCGGTCGCGCTGTGGGGGCACGACGCCAACTACACGGCGCAGATCGCCAGCACGCGCCGCAACCCGCGCTACCTCGAGGCCGCGGTGCTGGCCGACGATGTGCGCATCACGCACGACGCCGCGGCGGTGCTCGATCGCGCCGACGTCGTGTTGTTCGCCGTGCCGACGCAGCACGTGCGCGCGGTGGCGAAGGTCGTGGCGCCGTTCGTCGCGGCCGACGTGTCGGTCGTGTCGCTGGCCAAAGGCCTCGAACAGGCGACCGGGGCGCGGCCGACCGTCGTGCTCGGCGAGGTGCTCGGCGGGGCCGGGCGCGTGCTCGCGCTCAGCGGCCCGAGCCACGCCGAGGAGATCGTCGCCGAGCTGCCGACCACGGTCGTGCTGGCCGGCGCCGACGAGGCGCGCCTCGTGCCGTTGCAGACCGCGCTGTCCACGGCGGTGTTCCGCGTCTACCGCAACCGCGACGTCGTCGGCCTGGAGATCTGCGGGGCCCTGAAGAACGTCATGGCGCTCGCCGCCGGCATCGCCGACGGCCTCGGCTACGGCGACAACGCCAAGGCCGCGATCCTCTCGCGCGGCCTCGTCGAGATGGCGCGCTACGGCAAGGTCCACGGCGCCGACCCGCGCACGTTCTTCGGCCTCGCCGGCGTCGGCGACCTCGCGGTCACCGCGTTCTCGCGCCACGGCCGCAACCGCGCGTTCGGCGAACGGATCGGCCGTGGCGAGACGCTGGCGCAGGCGCTGGCCGCCTCGCCGAAGGTGGCCGAGGGCGTCTGGACGTCGCGCGTCGTGGCCGCGGCGGCGCGCGGCCATGGCGTCGAGATGCCGATCGCATGCGCGGTTGCGGACGTGCTGTTCGACGGGCTGTCGCCGCGCGATGCGGTGCGCGCGCTGATGGAGCGGGACGTGAAAGCCGAGTCGTAGGATCTGCAGCGGCTCCGCCCCGCGGTAGCATCGCGACCCCGCTCCGCCCGTGGTCTTCGCCTCGTTCGTCTTCCTGTTCTGGTTCCTGCCGGCGTTCCTGCCGACGTACTTCGCGCTGCCGATGCGCTGGCGGAACCTCGGGCTGACGATCGCGAGCTTCGTCTTCTACGGCTGGTGGCGGCCGCACTACGTGCTGCTGATGTTCGGCAGCGTGCTGGTCGACTACTGGGCCGCGCGCCTGATGGGGGACGTCGGCTCGGGGCGGCGGCGCAAGCTGTGGCTGCTCGCGTCGGTGGTGACCAACCTCGGGCTGCTCGGCTGGTTCAAGTATGCGAACCTGTTCGCGGCGACGTGGAACGACCTGACGCCGTGGCCGATCGCGTGGCAGGCGATCCTGCTGCCGGTCGGCATCTCGTTCTTCACGTTCCAGTCGATGAGCTACACGATCGACGTCTACCGCGGCGACGTGAAGCCGGTGCGTTCGCTGCTCGATCTGCTGTGCTTCGTGTCGATGTTCCCGCAGCTCGTCGCCGGGCCGATCGTGCGCTACCGCGACATCCAGGCCGAGCTGCACGTGCGCACCGTCGACCTGGCGAAGTTCAGCGACGGGCTGTTCCTGATGATGCTCGGGCTGGCGAAGAAGGTGCTGCTCGCCGACAGCGTGGCGCCGCTGACCGACGCCATCTACGGCCAGTCGGCGCCGGGGCTGGTCGCGGCGTGGTTCGGCCCGCTGGCCTACTCGGTGCAGATCTACTTCGACTTCTCCGGCTACAGCGACATGGCGATCGGGCTCGGGCTGATGCTCGGGTTCCACTTCCCCAGCAACTTCCTGTCGCCGTACCGCGCCAACAGCGTCACCGAGACCTGGCGGCGTTGGCACGTCAGCCTCAGCACCTGGCTGCGCGACTACCTCTACGTGCCGCTCGGCGGCAACCGCCGCGGCGAAGCGCGCGCCCAGCTCAACGTCTTCCTGACGATGCTGCTCGGCGGACTGTGGCACGGCCCGTCGTGGACCTACGCGCTGTGGGGCGCCTACAACGGCCTGTTCCTGGTCGCCGAACGGCGCTTCGGCCGCGTCTCGCCGTACGCGCGGCTGCCGCTGTGGCTGCAGGTCGCGATCACGTTCGCGATCTGGAACGTCGGTCTGACGATCTTCCGCGCCCAGACGCTGACCAAGCTCGGCGAGCTGACGGTCGGCATGGTCGGTGCGGCCGGCATCGGCGCGCTGCCCGAGCTCGGCCAGCAGGCGCCGCTCGCCTACGGCGCGATGGCGCTCGGGCTGTTCATCGCCTTCGCGATGCCGCGCAGCGAGGAGCTCGTCAAGCGCTTCCAGCCGCTGGTGATGCTCGGCACGCTCGCCGCGTTCGCGCTCGCCGTCGGCTGCCTGCTGACCGAGGACTTCGTCTCGTTCATCTACTACCAGTTCTGACGGTTTCGACCTCACGCCCTGCCATGGACACCCAGCACCCGATCGACACGCAGACACCGGCGCAGTGGGCCGTGCGCTGGTTCGGCGTCGTCGCGGTGCTCGGCGTGCTGGCGTTCGTCCCGCTGTGGCATCTGGTCTGGCACGTCGCGCTCGGCCGCGAGCGACCGATCTACGAGACGCGCAGCCAGATCGCCGCGCCACCGGCAACCGTGGCCGCCTTGCGCGACGGCTCGTGGATGATCCGCGAGGAGCGCTACCTGCGCGAGGCCTCGCCGCTGACGTGGTGGTTGCGCGGCAGCCTCAACGAGTCGCTCTATCGGCTCGGCGTGCCGCAGAGCCGGCAGGTGCACTTCGGCAAGGACGAATGGTTCTTCGACGCCGGCGCGGTCGCGCCCGACGTCGCGGCATTCGATCGCGCGGCGCCGAACCGGCAGCGCTTCCTCCGCGAGGTGCGCGACCTCGTGCGGGCGGCGGGTGCGGAGCTGTTCGTCGTCGTCGAGCCCGACAAGGCGCGCGTCTACCCGGACAAGGCCTATGCCGACGGCGTGCTGCCGGCGGCCAAGGCGCCGATCTACGGCCGCATCCTCGCCGAGCTGGCCGACGCCGGCATCGCCACCGTCGACGTCGCGGCGGCGATGGCGGCGGCACGCGCGGCCGCGCCCGACGAGGAGCTGTATTTCCGCCGCGACACGCACTGGCGGCCGGCGGGCGCGCTCGCGGCCGGCCGCGCGGTGGCTGCCGCGCTCGAGCAGCGCTTCGGCGAACGGCTCGGCCCGCGGCTCGCGATCGAGCTCGGCAACCAGACCAGCGTGCGCGCGATCGGCGATCTGACCGCGAACTGCGGCCTCGCGACGGTCGAGTGCGACGACCCGGTGATCGGCCGGCGCACGGTGGCGATGAGCCTGCTCAGCGAGCAGCTCGCCGAGGTCCGCGACTACTACGGCATCGTCCGCCGCGACGGCGGCGCGGCGGTCGCGCTCGACGGCAAGGATCCCGCGGCGCCCGTGCTGCTGCTCGGCACCAGCTTCGCCGAGGAGAACGGCCTGCGCGCGATCTCGCTGCTGCTCGGCCGCCCGGTGCGCGGTGTGCTCGTGCGCGGTGTCGCCGGCCTCGCGCCGCTGCGCGAAGCGCTCGCCGAGCTGCGCCACGGCACGCGCGCGAAGGTCGTGGTCTGGGAGATGGTCGAGCGCGGCTTCTTCGCACCCGAATGGCGGGATCCGCGGCTGTGACCCTGCTTCAACGCAGCAGGAGCAGCTTGCCGCGGCGCGTGCGCAGCGCCTCGATCTCCTGCGTGCGGCGCGCGATCTCGGCGTCGATCGCGTCGCCTTCCCGCTTCCCGTCGAGCCCCTGGTCGTCGAGCTCGATCCGCGTCACCCGGTAGCCGCGCTCCGCCAGCTTGGCGAGCACGCCCTCCTTGCCGCCGTAGTGGGCCGCGCCGACGGCGAAGAACGAGCTGCGATCGGGAAAGCGTTGCAGTTGCTCGACGATGCGATCGACCATGCCGCCGTTGCGGTTGGCGAGCAGGCGCTCCTCGAGTTTGGCCTGCAGCTTCTCGTCGCCCAGCGGGTACTCGTTGATGTAGGTGTCGATCGCGGCCTCGTCGCCCTTCAGGTAGAGCTGCAGCAGCTCCTCGGTCGAGCTCTTGCCCGCGGCGGCGTCCTGCTCGAGCTTGCCGAGCGTCGACTCGAGCATCTTGACCTGCTCCTCGTGGCTCAGGTCCTCGAACATCGCCATCTGCGATTCGACGGTCTCGAGGCCGCCGACCGTCTTGCCGGCCTTCTTGGCATCGGCGTAGAGCTGCAGGTCGAGCGGCCGGCGCGTCGCCATCTTCGGCAGCATGTCGACGATCATGAGCTGGGTTGTCGCGACCCACGGGCGGACCGGGTCGAACATCGCCATCTTGCCACCGCGGCTCTCGACGTAGGCCTTGACCCGCCCGTAGAGCTCGTCGCCGAGCTCGTCGCGCAGCGTCGTGCCCTTCGGCAGCATCGCGGCCTTCGCGGCGGCCATCATATTGTCCATCTCCATCGGGATCTCGGTGAACAGCGCGCCGCTGCCGTCGATCGCCGCGGTGACCACGTCCGGCAGCGTCGTCACGCGTTCGTCGGGCAGGTGGATCGTGCCGTAGAGGAAACTCGGCGTCGGCAGCTCGATGCGCCACAGCAGCGGCCGCTCGATCGCCTTCGCCGGCGCCGCGCTCACCGCGCCTTGTGGCGGCGTCGCCGGCGCGACCTGGCAAGGCGATACAGCGGCGAGGAAGAACGAAGCGACGGTCGCGGTCAGCCGACGGAGGAACTTCATGGCGCGATGGTAGCGTGCTCGGTGGTCACCGTCCCGCCGCTCTGGCACGATGGCGGCATGCGCGTCCCGACGACGTTCCTGCTCGCGGTGGCCACGACCGGCGCACTCGCGGCCCAATCGGCCACGGCGCCCGCGGCGAAGCGGCTGCAGCCGATCGACATGTTCCGGCTCGAGTACCTGCTGGTGGCGGGCGCCGAGGAGCCGGGCGACTGGCTCGACGCCGCGCACTACCTCGTGTTCGACGCGGGGCCGGGCCGCATGCCGGGGCAGGGGCCGCAGTCCTGGAGCGTGGTCGAGGCCAAGACCGGCACGCGCGCCGCGCTGGTCGAGCGCGCGGCGGTGACCGCCTCGCTGCGGCCGCAGCTCGCGGCTTCCGGCGCTGAAGCGATCGCTGCCGCGCTCGACGAAGAGCTCGATCAGCGCGACGCCTGGACGTGGAACGCCGACCACACGCGGTTCGTCGTCGCGGTCCACCAGGACCTGTTCGCCGGCGACCGCAGCGGCACCTGCGTGCGGCTGACGAACACGCCCGACCAGGAGGAGATGGGCGTGCAGTGGTCGCCGGACGGCAAGCTGGTCGCGTTCGTCGCCGGCGGCAACCTGCACGTCGTCCCCGGCGCCGGCGGCGCCGTGCGCGCGCTGACGCAGGACGGCAACGACGACCTGTTCTACGGCCGGCTCGACTGGGTCTACCAGGAGGAGCTCTACGGCCGCGGCGACTTCCAGGGCTACTGGTGGTCGCCGGACTCGGCGCACATCGCGCTGCTGCGGCTCGACGAGTCGCCGGTGCAGGAGTTCGTGATCGTCGGCGAATCGCCGGCGCGGCCCAAGATCGAGAGGACCAACTACCCCAAGACCGGCGAACCGAACCCGATCGTCACGATCGGCACGATCGCGGTCGAGGACGGCGCGACCCGCTGGTTCGACGTCGCGATCTACCCCGCCGAGGACCGGCTGATCGTGAGAGTGACCTGGGCTCCCGACGGCAAGGAGGTGCTGTTCCAGGTGCAGGGTCGCGAGCAGACGTGGCTCGACATGCTGGCCGGCGATCCGGCGACCGGCGCGGTGCGCAAGCTGTGGCGCGAGGCCAGCGACTGCTGGGTCGAGGCCGGGCCGGTGCCCGAATGGCTCGACGGCGGCACGTCGTTCCTCTGGCTCAGCGAACGCTCCGGCTACCGCCATCTCTACCGCTTCGCCCGCAGCGGCGAGGCGCAGGGCCAGCTCACGTCCGGCGAATGGCAGGTCAAGTCGATCGTCGCCGTCGACGAGGCGGCCGGCGTCGTCTACGTGACCACCGACAAGAGTTCGCCGCTCGAGACGCAGCTCTGGGCCGTGCCGCTCGCCGGCGGCGAGCCGCGCCGCATCACGCTGGGCCGCGGCACGCACGACGTGAAGATGGCGCCGGACCACAAGTCGTTCGTGACGACGTGGAGCAGCGCCGAGACGCCGCCGACCGTGACGCTGCGTGACCTCGACGACCACGAGCTGCGCGCGATCGCGAAGCCGCGGACGAAGCAGCTCGCGCCGTTCGGCCTGGTCACGCCGGAGTTCGTGAAGGTGCCGACGCGCGACGGCTTCCCGATGGAGGCGATGCTGCTGAAGCCCCCCGACTTCGATCCCGCGAAGCGCTACCCGGTCGTCGAGCACACCTACTCGGGGCCGCACACGCCGCGCGTCCGCGACGAATGGGGGAGCCGCGACTACCTCTGGCACCAGCTGCTGGTGCAGCAGGGCTACGTGGTGTTCGTCTGCGACAACCGCTCGGCGAGCGGCAAGGGGCGCACGTTCGCGAAGGCCTGCTGGCAGAACCTCGGCCAGACCGAGCTGCGCGACCTCGAGGACGGCGTCGACTGGCTGGTCGCGCAGGGCGTCGCCGATCCGGCGCGCGTCGCGATCTGGGGCTGGAGCTACGGCGGCTACCAGACGCTCTACAACCTGACGCACAGCACGAAGTGGAAGTGCGGCGTCGCCGTCAACGCGGTCACCGACTGGCGCAACTACGACACGATCTACACCGAGCGCTACGCCGGCCTGCCATCGACCAACGCCGACGCCTACGAGCGGGGCAGCGTCGTCGCGGCCGCCGGCAACCTGTCGGGCGACCTGATGCTGATCGCCGCGGCGATGGACGACAACGTCCACATGCAGAACAGCCTGCAGTTCCTGCGCGCGCTGCAGGCCGCGGGCAAGGACTGCGATTTCATGGTCTACCCCGGCGTGCGGCACGGCATCGAGAGCCTCGACCAGCAGGTGCACCTGTTCACGCGCTTCGCGAAGTTCCTGAAGGAGCACCTCTGATGGCCAGCGCGTTCGCGGGTCCGCTGTCGCGGTTCTACGCCGGCAAGGCGAGCGAGGCGCACCGCATGCGCCAGGGTGTCGAGACGTGGCGCGGTGACCTGCGCGCCGCGGTCGTCGACAAGATCGGCGCGCAGCTCGTCTGGGACGAAGGCGCGGACCTCGCGTTCGCCGCCGACCTCGGGCCGGCGGGCTGGATGGCGCTGCGGCTGTTCGCGTTCTACGCCGAGCATCCGGAGTTCGAGCTGCCCGACACCGTGCCCGGCCTGCTCGAGCTGGATCGCGAATGGCGCACCGCCCACGACGCGAAGTTCGAGCGCAGCCTGTACGGGCACCTGCTGGCCTGCCGGCTGTGGCTGCCGGGCGACTTCCCCGTGACGCTGCGTGCGCCGTTGCCCGATGGCGAGACCGCCGAGATCGGCTCGCTGACGGTGCTCGCCAACCAGATGAAGTGGCTCAACGAGCGCACGTTCCAGGCCGAACAGGCCGAGATCGCGACCTGGCGCGCGCTGCCGGCCGAGCCCGGCGGCGACCTGATCGTCGCCGCCCGCCGCGGCTACGCGGCGCTGCACGAGGCGATCGCGCAGGCGGTCGCGGCGGGCGTGCCACTGGCGATGCGCGAGGCGTGACGCCGCCGGCGCCGCGCGCTACTTGAGGGCCGCGTAGATGCGGTGCACGTCGTCGTGGTTGTCGATGCGCTCGAGGAACGCCTCGACGTCCGTGCGCGCCTCGCCGCTGAGGTCGACCGGGTCCTTCGCGACGTAGCCGAGTTCGGCCTGCGCGACGTGCCAGCCGGCGGCGCGCAGCGCGTCGGCGACCGTGTAGAGGTCGGTGCGGTCGCAGACGAAGCGACCGCCGCTCTGTCCCTCGGGCGTGTTCTCGAGCGGGTGCACGTCCTGCGCGCCGACCTCGATCGCCGCCGATTCGAGATCCTGGCCGCCCTTCTCGTGGGTCGCCTCGACGACGCCGCAGTAGTCG
Organism: uncultured candidatus Brocadiaceae bacterium; assembly: GCA_964392555.1. Taxonomy (GTDB): domain Bacteria; phylum Planctomycetota; class UBA1135; order UBA1135; family UBA2386; genus CAYMRG01. The sequence continues at coordinate 4,900 of CAYMRG010000055.1, read as the reverse complement.
AACAGGAAGGTCACCTTGCTGCCGAACTGCCCGTCCTTCCAGAGCGAGCGCATGTCGGGCGCGGTGCGGTTGCGGTTCTCGGTCATGCACTCGACGATCACCGGCACGTTGTGCGGGCCCATGCCCTCGTAGGTGACCAGCTCGTAGTTGACCGCGTCGTCACCCTGCCCCGAGCCCTTCTTGATCGCCCGGTTGATGACGTCGTTGGACACCGATTGCTTGCGCGCGGCGTCGACCGCCAGCGACAGGCGCGGGTTCATCGCCGGATCGGGCACGCCCATCTTGGCGGCGACCATGATCTCGCGGACCAGCTTGCTGGTGATCTGCGCCCGCCGGTTGGCGGTGACCTCTTTCTTGCTGTGCAGCCACTGACGGCCCATGGTTCGGTTCGGCTCCTCGGCGGGGTTCGGGGCCACAGGATCGCCGAGGCGGGCGGGCGAGGCAAGCCTTCGACGGCGCAGGGGCCGAATGGCGGTACGCCGCTTGCCCGAGCGGCCGCCCCGGTCCGCCGAACGACCTGCAAACGAGACACGGTTGCCGCGGCTTTCGCGGGTGCCTACGTGCGAGACCTTGGCTAGCCTTGCGCCACCACTCACCTCGACCCCGATCGCCAGGAGCCTCTCTTGAGCAACGCCAGCGCCGTGCCCGCCGACCAGGGCGGTCATCCACCCGGTCTCTACATGCTCTTCTTCGCGGAGATGTGGGAGCGGTTCTGCTACTACGGCATGCGCGCGCTGCTGGCGTTCTACGTCGCTGCGACGTTCGCGACCGGTGAAGGTGGCGCCGCGCTGACCTACGGTGCCTACACCTCGCTGGTCTACGCGACCGGCATCCTCGGTGGCTGGGCTGCGGACAAGATGCTCGGCGCGCAGCGCGCCGTGATCCTCGGCGGCATCATGATGGCCGCCGGCGAGTTCCTGCTGATGGTGCCGACGCAGGTCTGCTTCATGGGCGGTCTGGCGTTGATGGTGATCGGCTGCGGCCTGTTCAAGCCGAACATCTCGAACATCGTCGGCAAGCTCTATGCGCCGGGTGACACGCGGCGCGACCAGGGCTTCGTCATCTTCTACATGGGCATCAACCTCGGTGCCTTCATCGCGCCGCTGATCTGCGGCTACATCGGCGAGACCTACGGCTGGCGCTGGGGCTTCATGACCGCCGGCCTCGGCATGTTGCTCGGCATCGGCACGTTCGCCGGCGGCCTCGGTCGCCTGCAAGGCAAGGGCTCCGTGCCCGCGGGCAAGGAAGGCTTCGCGCCGGTGTTGCAGATCCTGATCATGTGGGCCGGGCTCGGTCTCGCGATCTACTTCCTGCTCGGCAAGCAGGATTGGATGTTCGGCGTCATGGCGACGCTGATGGGCGCCGTGGTCGCCGTCTTGCTCGGCATCGCGTTCACGCGCGAGAGGGTCGAGCGCGACCGCATGATCGGCCTGACGATCCTGCTGTTCGCGAACATGTTCTTCTGGGCGCTGTTCGAGCAGGCCGGCAGCTCGCTGAACTTCTTCGCCAAGAATTGCACCGACCGCATGATCTTCGGCTGGGAGATGCCGGCGTCGTGGTTCCAGTCGGTCAACGCGGTGTGCATCATTGCCTTCGCGCCGCTGTTCGTGCAGCTCTGGAGGCGCCTAGACAAATCACGCAAGAATCCGTCGATCCCCGTCAAGTTCGGCCTCGGCATCCTGCCGCTCGGGCTGGGCTTCGGCGTGCTGATCCTCGGCATCTCGATGGCCGGTGCCGAAGCGACCCGCATCTCCATGTTCTGGCTCATCCTGCTTTACGCGCTGCACACGGTCGGTGAACTGTGCATCTCGCCGGTCGGACTGTCGGCGATGACCAAACTCGCGCCGCCGAGCATGAGCGGCATGGTGATGGGTGCGTGGTTCATGTCGATCGCCGTCGGTAACTACTCGGCGGGCAAGCTCGCCGAAGCGGTCGGCAGCGCCGGCGGGGCCGAGGGCGTCGCCAAGCTTGGTGATTACGTCAGCGTCTACTCGCCGGCGATGTACGCCAGCTTCGGTGTCGGCGTGTTCTTCCTGATCATCTCGCCGCTCGTCAACCGCATGCTGCACGGCGTGCGCTGAGCGGCGGATCGTCGCGTTCCATGCATCGCGCGGCCGTCACCCGACGGCCGCGTTCATTTCGCAAGGTCCCAGCCCATGTTCACCGGTCACCCCAAGGGCCTGTTCCGCCTGTTCTTCATCGAGATGTGGGAGCGCCTCGGCTTCTACACGATCGTCGCGATCCTGTTGCTCTACGCGACGGACACGGAGCGCGGTGGGCTCGGCTGGCCCAAGGATCTCGGCAACGAGGTCTACGGCATCTACCTCGCGTTCGTCTACTTCACGCCGTACCTCGGCGGGCTGCTGGCCGATCGGTTCCTCGGCTACCGCAAGGCGGTGATGATCGGCGGGCTCGTCTTCGCGGGCGGCTTCTTCCTGCTGGCGACGGGGCAGTCGTGGACGTTCCCGGTCGGGCTGACGCTGCTGTGTGTCGGCAACGGCTTCTTCAAGCCGAACATCTCGGCGATGGTCGGCAACCTCTACGTGAAGGGGGATCCGAAGCGCGACGCCGGCTTCAACATCTTCTACATGGGGATCAACATCGGCGCGTTCACGGCCAACTTCCTCGCCGCCTACACGCGGCAGAAGTGGCACTGGGAGATCGCCTTCCTCGCCGCCGGTATCGGCATGCTGCTGTCGGTCGTGATCCTGCTCGCGAGCTGGAAGACGCTCGAGAAGGCCGATCGCGTGCCCGGCACCAACCCCGAGGACACGTCGTTCGGCGAGATCCTCGGCCGGATCCTCGGGCCGGCGTTCCTGTTCGGCATCGGCGGGTGGGCGATCGCCCAGTACCTGCTGCCGTCGTCGATCACCAAGCTGGTCAAGCCGACCGACATCGGCTTCCTGATCGGTGCGATCCCGATCCTGCTGTTCTTCGTCAACCTGTCGAAGCGCGCCAAGGAAGAGGAGAAGCCCGGGCTGCGCGCCTTGCTGCCCGTCTACCTCGCGGGCGGCACGTTCTTCATGGTGCTGCACCTCAACGGCAGCGCGATGACGACGTGGGCCAACGAGAACACCGCGCGACAGATCGGTCAGGCCGATCCGGTCGTGCTGGTCGCCGACACGTTCCCCGTGTTCGCCGGATCTGCCTATCCCGGCTACTACGGCAACGCGGGCGCCGACGTGCCGCGACCCAGCCGCAGCACGCTGCTGCCGATCGCGACGGTGCCCGAGGCCAAGATGTTCGGCCAGAAGCGCATGGACGCCGCGAGCCTGGCCGACCTGCGGGCGCGGCTGCCGGCGGGCGTCGCCGTGGCCGAGCTGCCGATGACCGGTGACTCGACCGAGGAAGAGCAGGCCTGGAAGAAGTTCAGCGTCGACGTCTACGACAAGGTCACGGTCGAGGAGAGCAAGGACGCACACGGCCTGCCCGTCACCACCGTCAAGGTCGACGACGGCGCCCAGCCGATCCAGCGCGTCGCGTTCGTCCGCGGCGAGGGGCCGTCGCGCTTCGCCACCTACCTCGTCACCGAGGAGGCCTTCACCAAGCTCTACGCCGGCAATCCGCCGGAACTCGAACCAGGTCGCTACCTGCGCACCGCGAGCCCCGAGCTCTACCAGAGCTGGAACGCGTTCTTCGTCGTGCTGCTGACGCCGTTCGTGATGATCTTCTTCGCGCGGCTCAAGCAGTCGGGCGTCGATTTCAGCACGGCGCGCAAGATCCTCGCCGGCATGGTCGTCACCGCGGTCGCGGCGCTGTTCATGGCGACCGCCGGATTCCTGTCCGACAACGGCGCCGTCAAGGTCAGTGGTCTTTGGCTGATGGGCTTCTACGCGATCGTCACGATCGGGGAGCTGTGCCTGTCGCCGATGGCGCTGTCGCTGGTCACGAAGCTGAGCCCGAAGCGGTTCGTCGGTCTGACGATGGGCGGCTGGTTCTTCGCGACCGCGGTCGGCAACAAGTTCTCCGGCTTCCTGGGCGTGATCCAGGGCTCGATGTCACCGGCGATGTTCTTCCTCGTCATCGCGATCGCCGTGTCCGTCGTGGCGGGCTACATCCTGCTCGTGCTGCCCAAGCTCGACCGCGCCATCAAGCAGTACGGCGGGTAGCAACCCGCGCCGCCGGGCGCCTTCCGGACGAAAGCCACTCGCCGGAAGGCGCCCGATGAGGCACGATTCCCGGCCATGTCGCGCGTCTCGATCCAGACCCTCGTCGACCGCCTGCACCAGTTGGGCCCGAAGGACATCTGCGTGTCCCGGGTCCAGGACCTGCTCGCCGATGGTGAGCTCGACGAGGCGACGCTGCGCCCCTACATCGGCGGGCGCACCGACAAGTACGCGCGCCGGCTGGTCGAGCGAACGCGCTGGTTCGACGTGATGGTGCTGAGCTGGCTGCCCGGTCAGTTCACGCCGGTGCACAACCACGCCGGCAACTGCGGCTGGGTGCGGCTGGTGCGCGGGCAGATCGCCGAGGACAACTACAAGCTCGTGCCGGGCGCGTCGGTGCCCGATGCCGCGATCGCGAGCACGGTCGCCGGCCGCACCGGCTGCGTCGGACTCGAGCCGACCGGGTCGGGCGTGATCAGCACGGTCGGCGCGGTCGCCTCGGTCGATCGCGAACGGGCGATCCACCGCCTCGGCAACCCGGCGCAACCCGGCGGCGACCTGACCGTCACGTTGCACGTCTACTCGCTGCCGCACGACACCTGCCTCGCGTTCGACCTCGCCGCGCGCACCTGCGAACGCCGCGTGCTGGCGTTCGATGCGCCGGCGATGGCATGACCGACGCCGCCGCGCCCGCACCGGCAGCCGGCGAACGCGTCGCGGCCCTCGATGGGCTGCGCGGCATCGCGATCCTGCTGGTGCTGGCGATGCACACGACGTTTTTCGGCCACCGGCTG
>CAYMRG010000054.1:0-15339 GCA_964392555.1 uncultured candidatus Brocadiaceae bacterium | reverse complement strand
GAGACGGCAGCGCGCCTGCGGCCCCTTCTGGCGGCGCGCAGCGCCGCGCAACCTTCGGTTGCGGGCACAGCCTGCGCTAGGAGGCCGAGAGAACATCACGATACGGCCTCTCAGAGTGCCAATTGGCGGCCGCCTATGCGGCCGCGCAGAGCCTTCGAGAGGATTCTCTCTCAGGCTCTGACCGGTGGGACGGGCGTGGCCGTCTCACCGTGGCTGGGCCGACTCGGTGAGGCGCTCGGTCTGGGCGGCGACGTTGCCGGCAACGAGCCGCTCGAAGTAGTCGACATCCCAGACCGCGACCGTCGGCGAAGCGCCGGCGAACGAAAACCGGCGTCCGTCCGCGGAGGTGCTGACCGACACGACGTCGAGGCCACTGCCGAACGGTTCCCGGGTCAGCAGACGACTCCCGCCGTCGACGTCCCACAGCTGGAACTGGCCATCGGCGCCGGCGCTGTAGAGGACACGTTCGTCGTGTTGCAGCCAGCCGACGTTCCAGACCGTGCCGGCGTGACCTTCGAGACGTTGGTGCAGCGCGCCGGTCGCCGTATCGAAGGCGGCATGTGCCCGGGAGCATAGAACGAGGATGCGACGGCTGCCAACGGCGGGGCCGCGCCCGGGCGGTGCCGGGCGCGAAGCGGCGGTCGCATGGACCGGACCAGCCAGCCGGCTACCGCGCGTCGCCGCCGAGATCGGCGTAGAGGTCCGCCGGCAGGTGCTCGCGCACCCGTTGCAGGGCCCGTTGCAGCCGCATGGTCACGGCCGCCTGACTTACGCCCAGCAGCTCCGCGGTGGTCGCCAGCGTGCGCTGCTCGATGCCGCGCAGCAACAGCACCTCGCGGTCGATTGCTTCGAGCGAGTCGATCGCGTCGAGCAGCACGCGGCGTCGGTCGGCACGCACGGCGGCGCTGACGACGCCGGTCTCGGCGGCGGGCACGGCGCTCATCGACATCGCCTCGCTGTCGGCCGTGGGCTGACGCAGGGCCGCGCGCGCGAGGTTGTTGATCTGGTGCACGATGTGGGTGGCGAGGAAACGCAGCAGCACCGGCGTGATGCGGCCCTCGCGCGGTTGCAGCTCGGCGAGCCGCGGCAGCGCAGCCAACCAGGCTTCCTGCACGAGGTCCTCCGGTTCGCAGCGGGCCCGCAGATGCGGCCCGAGCCGCCAGTTCGCCTGGGCGACCAACAACGGCGACAGGTGGGCGATCAGCCAGCTCGCGCTGGTCGGGTCACCGGCGATCGCCGCGCGCAGGTGCAGGGAGGTCTGGCCCGGATCGGTCATACGGCAGGGATCGGTGCTGCCCCGGTGCATCGTCGGGCGCCGCGAAGGCGGCGCCGAGAGTCACAGTACCAGCACGATGATCTCGTTGGTGAGCGTTGCGATCACCGGCGTCGTGCAGCCGCCCGGCGCCAGGAAATCGATGCCCTGCACGCCGAATTGGTAGGCCTCGAGCGCGGTGTCCGGCGGGATCGTCAGTGAGTAGCTCGACGTTGCCAGCAGCGCGCCGGAGGGATCGACGCCGAGGTTGCAGGCGGCGCACAGGGGCACCGGCGGGATCGAATCGCCGAGCAGCAGCAGGGGGATGCCCTGCCCGCCGGTCAGGCTGAACGTGATCGTCTGGCCGAGCGCCGGCAGCCCGCTCGCCGACAGCACCATCGGTCCGCAGCCCGGCAGGGCCTGCGCGAAGTAGGAACTCGGCGGCGCATCGACGTGACCACGGTAGAAGGCGCCGAGCACTGCCGACGGCTGCGGGGGCGGCGCCGTGACGTCCCAGGCGGACGCGTAGCGCGGGCCGGCGGTGCCGCCGCTGTGCTCGGCCGTGATCTGCATGTGGTCGTCGGGTCCGCTGTAGGCATTGCCGGCCTCAGGATATGCGGTCACGACCAGGGCTCCGCCGGCGCCCTGGTGCAGCGTCGCGAGCCACGGCACGAGGTCCGAGGATCCGATCAGCGAACTCTCGCTGTAGCCGACGGCGAACCGGATGCCGTCGGTCTCGACGCACGGATTGACCTGGTCGCGCGCCGTGACGAGGCCGAGCAGCGAGGTCAGGTCGACCAGGCCGGTCAGCGACGTCGAGTCGTGGAACGCGGCGCCATACAGGTCGCCGTGCGGCAGTGTGAACGGCGGTGTTCCCGGCACGTTGCGCCGCCAGACCACCATCCACGCATTGCTGCCGTTCCAATCGTCGGTCAGCGAGCTGACCTCCGGCGTGCCGTCGTCGTCGGCGGCGACATGGATCGGGAAGTGCGCGTCGGTGATCGTGCCGTCGACGCGGATGCGGGTGCCCCAGATGTCGCGGTTGGTCGCGGTCACCTCCTGCTCGTAGACGGCGATCCACTCCTGTTCGTTGGGCGCGTTGCTGCCGCAGCTCTTCGCGATCGCCGGGCGGCGGATCGGGAACAGCGACGTGAACGGGACCACGTTGCCGGTCGCGAAGGCGACGACGCCATTGGTCATGACGAAGTTGTGCATCAGCAGGCCGTTGTCGTCCCAGATGACGCAGTAGCGGCCGGGCGAGCCAGCGGCCGCCGTCGGATTGCCACCGATGTCGGGCGAGCCGACCTGCAGGCCGCTGGCCGACAGGGTCTGCGGTGGCGGAAAGACGAACAGCGGTGCAGGGCCGATCCACGAGAAGTCGATCTGCCGGCTGTAGACCGTGTAGAACGTCTGCCCGGCAACGACCACGCGCGTTCGCGCAACGCAGACGAACTGGCTGGCGGGGGCGTTGCTGGCGATCTGGGGCGTGATCCAGCTCGTCGTCGTCAGGTCGAGGTAGTCGACCTGATGGAAGATCGCGTCCGGCGACTGGAACGAGCAGACCAGGTCGGTGTCGGTCGCGCTGAACACCTGCTCGAACACGGTCGCATACATGCCGCCGTAGGTGCCGACATACGCGACGTCCGGCAGGCGCTGCGAATAGGGCTGCAGCGGGTAGGCGTTGTAGACCAGGTAGAGCGGATCGATGGTCAGCGGGAACGTCGCTGCGGCGACGAACGCCGCGGGCACCGTCCACGTCAGCGTGCCGGCGACCAGCGTCGTCGTGCACGGCGCGCGTCTGCCGCGCGCATCGATCGCCACGGCGCTGTCGATGTCGACGCCACCGCGCTCGTTGCGGCACTGCGTGCTGCCATCGCTCGCGATCGTCACGGCCAGTTCGGTGGCGAGCGTCAGGTCGACGGCGAGCGCGCCGGCGGCCGGCCGTTCTGGGAAGACGAAGCTCTGCTCGATGCCGTTCGGTGCCAGGTGGTAGACCTCGATGAGGCTGCCGCGGTCGATCCGCACCTCGTCGCCGTGCTCCTCCAGCGCGCCGTTCGCCAGCGGCAGCCGTGTCGACCCGGTGCGCGCCGCGCGCAGCGCGACCGACACGGGCCAGTTCTGCGGCGCGTCCGAGCCGAGGAAGGGCACGAACAGGAACCGCTGGCCGTCGAGCGCGGCCTTCCAGTCGTCGCCGTGCAGCCACAGGTTGCCGTCACCGGGGTGGTCGCGGTGGACGACGCCGCGGGCCGTCGCGGCCGTCGAGAGGTTGGTGATGTCGGGCGCCTGTTGGGCCGACAGCATGGGGGCGAGCAGGACGCCGAGCGCGAGGGCCGCGGCGGGCGAGGATGGGAATGAGAATGAGTGCAAGGGCGGTGACCTCCGGAAGGAACCCGGTTCCGAGGTCGGCGGCCGGTGCGGTACAACGAGCCGCGCGGGGAATTCCGCCTCAGCGCCGCAGCGGACGCGACGGGCGCAGCCCCAGCGTCGTCGAGAAGGCGGTCGCCGCCTCGAAGGCCCGCCGCGCCGCTCGCAGCCCGCTGGCCATGCTGTAGGCCGTGCCGCCGCGGTGCACGCGCGATGCGGGGTGGTCGCCCGGCAGCTCGTCGGTCGTCGTCGACACATGCCGTTCGCCGGTGCCCGGCTCGGTCGGTTCGCTGTAGCGTTCCATCGGTTCGCGGCACCATTCGCTGACGTTGCCGTGCATGTCGTACAAGCCGAACGCGTTCGGCCGGAACGACCCGACGGGCGCGTCGATCGCGTGGCCGTCGTCCCAGCCTTCGTGCGTCGGCAAGCCGTCCGGGAAGTCGGCGGCCGACGCGCCGTCTGCGAGGTTGGCGAAGTCGATCAGGCTCTCCGGTGTGGCGCCGGTCGCCCACGGCGTCGACGTGCCGCCGCGACAGGCGTATTCCCATTGCGCCTCGGTCGGCAGCTCGAGGCCGCAGGCGCGCGCGAACTCGGCACAGCGATACCAGTTGACGTTGGTCACCGGGTGGCGGCCGTCGACGGTGACGCCGCGCACGACGCGACCGGGCGCGGAGCGGCTCGGCCGGTCGCCCATCACGCGCAGCCATTGGGCCTGGGTCAGTTCGTACTTCGCCAGCAGGAACGCGTCGAGTTCGACCGCGTGGGGCGGTCGTTCGAACACCCAGCACTCGGGGTCGAAGTTGGGCTCCTCCGGACGATCGTTCTGCGCGCCCATCAGGAAGCGACCGGCGGGCAGGAGCACCAGCACCACGGCGGAGTTCTCGTCCTGGCGAAGGTGGCCGACGTCGTCGCGCGTCGGCACGGCGCCGGTCTGTGGCACCGCGAACTCCTCGAGCCCTGAGGCGGGATCCGGACCGAGCGGCACGAGACCGACCTGCGGCTTCAGGTCGAGGCCGTGGTAGCGCGGCGCATGCCGCACGCGCTCGGCGGCGGCGGTCCACGCCGCAGCCGGCGCATCGATCGTCAACGCGGTGACGGTCGCGGCCCATTGCTGCCGCGCGCGCACGTTCGCGATCGTGCCGCGGTACGGGTCCTCGGCGCCGAATGCCTCGAGCCGCGCGACGAGCTCGGCCAATTGCTGTTCGCGCCAGGCAGCTTCGGCGTCGTCGAATTCGCCCCGCTGCAGCTCGGCCAGGGCGGCGCGATGCGCGGGCAATCGATCGACCAATGGCTGGGCCTGCGCGAGCCATTCGGCATAGGCGCGGCCCTGGGCGGGCTCCGCGGGCCACAGGGTCGCCGCGGCGGCGGTCAGCTGGTCGAGTCGTCGGCGGTCGGCGAGCCGTTCCCATTCGGTCAGCAGCTGCCGGCCGTGGCGCTGCTCCTGGCGCGCGATACGCCAGGCGGCCAGCGCCGCGCCCAGCGCGATCACGAGGGCTGCGGCCACGGCCGTCAGCGCCGGATTGCGCTGCATCCACCGGCGCAGACGCAGCCAGGGGCCCGCGCTCCGCGCCAGGATCGGGCGCCGTTCGACGAAGCGACGCAGGTCGTCGGCGAACATCTCGGCGGTCGCATAGCGGCGCGCCGGTTCCGCGGCCATCGCCGTGGCTGCGATCACCGCCAGATCGCGCGGCACGGCCGGGTTCGCGACGTCGGCCGCCGGCGCGTCGCCGGCCAGGATGCGGCGGTAGAGCGTCTCGAGCGTCGCCGCCGTGAACGGTCGCGCCCCGGTCAGCCCTTCGTGGAGCAGCGCGCCGAGCGCGTAGATGTCGCTGCGGCGGCTGGCGATCCCGCCGTCGTCCAGCAACTCCGGCGCAAGGTAGGCCGGGGTGCCCAGCAGGTCGCCCGTGCGCGTGCACAGCGCGGGGTCGGCGGTCGATCGCGCCAGGCCGAAGTCGACCAGCACCGGCTCGTCGTTGGCGGTGACGATCACGTTCGACGGCTTGAGGTCACGGTGCAGCACGCCGGCTTCGTGCGCGTAGTGCAGCGCGCGCGCCAGCTTCTCGACGATGCCACAGAGTCGGCGCAGTTGCGCCTGCACGTTCGCGGTGTCGCCGGGCGCGCCGCTCGGCCGCAGCGCGGGCAGCCGCGCCGCCAGCGATTCGCCCTCGAGATGGCGCATGACGAGGAACGGCATGCCGTGCGTGAAGCCGACGTCGAACAGCGGGCAGATGCCCGGGTGGTCGAGCCGCGAGGTCACCTCGGCTTCGCGCCGGAAGCGCACCAGCGCGTCGCCGTCGGCGAACACGACGCTGCGGACCAGCTTCAGCGCCACGCGCCGCTGCAGCCGCGGATCGTCGGCCAGCCAGACTTCGCCCTGTCCGCCGCGGCCGAGCAAGCGCACGAGATGGTAAGGGCCGATCTGGCGCTGCGGTTCGAGCCCGCGGCCGGTATCGCTGGTCGAGTCCCCTTCGGCGAACAGCGCGGCGACCAGCGCCTCACGCCCCGGGAACCGTCGCTGGTAGTCGGCGCAGGTCGGCGCGATGCCGGCGGCGTGGTCGGCGAGCCGTTGCTGCAGGACGACGGCCAGGAAGGCGTCGTCGTCGTTGGACGGGGCGGCAGACACCCACGCAAGCTACCACGGCGCTCGTTACGCGCGACGGGTGCGACCGTCCTGGCGGCCGTAATCGCGGCGATCGCCGCCGCCGCGTGGGTCGGCTCGACCACGATCTTGGCGGTGTCGCCGATCGCCAGCCTTGCCTTCGCCTGCAGCTCTGGCGTGACGAGCACGAAGAAGCCCCCCAGCGTTCGCCGACGCAACCCGTGAAGCGCACGCCGGCGAGCGTGCCGCGGACCGGCCAGCCGTGGCGCCGCCCTGCCAGTCGGACAGCGGTTGCGACCAGGTCGCCTGCGGATCGAAGGGCACGAGCAGGGCTGTGACGCCCTTGCGGCCCTCGATCAGGTCGGCCGCGAAGGTGATCCTGCGCATACGCACCAAGGATTGCGGTGGCGGGCCTCTTTGCGCGGGCTTGCGGCGGTCCGTCGGGTTGCCGACAATGCCTTCGCGTCGACACCAAGGGGATTTACCTCATGGAACTTGTCATTTGCCTGCGGTCCGGCTGGCACCGGAGTCATGGCTTCACCGGTTCGGTTGTGGCGGATCGCAAGCCGGCCGTCGTCGCGCGGCGGCCCGTGGCCCGCAGGAGGGGACGGGCAGCGCGCTGGCTCGCCGTCGTCGCGGCCGTTGGCGCGGTCGGCGTGCTGTTCCTGCTGCAGCACTACACCGCCTGGTTCAGCTTCCCAGCGACCGTGCGCCCCGGCCAGGTGTTGTTCGATGTCGATTGCGCCGCCGCAGGCGAAGGGCAGGAGTTCCCTGGCGTGAAGTTCTCCGGCAGCGGGGAGCACGGTCGCGACGCCTCGCTCCCGGGTGGTGGCGATGCGAGCTGTCGCCTGCAGATCCAATGGCATGCCGAGCACGCGCCCTATCGCGCCGAACTCGTCCCGATCGCCGTGACGGGTTTCTACCAGGGCTGCTACCCGCGCCTCGGCCAGGAATACGAATACTCGTTCCGCCTGTTCCTGTCGTCGGATTGGCAGATCGACGACGACACGGAGTCCGTGGTGCAATGGCACGGCGCGCCCGACCGGCTGCTGTTCGAAGGTGACGCCAATCCGCCGATGGCCCTGAACGTGGTCGGCGCACGCTACGAACTCGACATCCGCAGCGACAGCCATCTCGTCACCCGGAAGGAGGCCGGTTACGAGACGTCGCGAACGATCGCCGTCGGCGACCTGCGCCAGGACATCGGCCGCTGGGTCGAATGGCGGTTCCGCGTGCGGTGGTCCTACCGCGCCGAGGAACCCGGGCGCGTGCAGGTGTTCCGCGACGGCGTCTGCCTGGTCGACGACGTCGGCCCGAACTGCTTCCGCGACCTGCGCGGCGGGCCATACTGGAAGGTCGGCCTCTACAAGTGGTCGTGGAGCCACCCTCGGGACGTCGCGCCGGCCGTTCGCGAGCGCCGGCTGTGGCTCGAGGCGCTGCGGATCCGGGTGCCCGAGGCCGCGGACGAGGTGGCTCCGCCGCCGCTCGCACCGCTGGCTCTGGGCCTGTCCGCCAGCGAACGTGAGGCATGATCGAACTCGCGGATCACCGCACGCGGCGGTCGCGCGCGGCGGCCTGGCGGTCGCCTGAGGAGATCGCCGGCCCGAGGGCGAGGCGGGTCACGGCCGCTCGCGGACCACGTGGCCCTGCAGGTCCTGCACCAACGCCAACACCTTGCGCTGGAACGGCCGCAGCAGCGGATTCGCCGACAGCTTGATCGCCGTCGCGATCAGCTCGGCGGAGCTCTCGATCAGACCCCGCGTGCGTTCGCGGTTCGGCGTGCGGTCGTGGATCCAGTAGAGCACGATGCCCATGCTGTAGGTCCACAGCAGGCTCGGCAGTTCGGCAGCGAGCACCTTCGGCACCTTCGTGCTGCTGCCGGCGAGCACCTCGGCGAACAGCTGCTCGCCCTCGCGACGGACGTCTTCGCCGGCCGGATGGAACGGGTTGAGCGGGCTCTCCGGATCGGCGGCGGTGCGGAACATCAGCGCGCTGAACCGGTGGTAGGGCTCGATGACGTCGAGTTTGGCGAGCAGCGCCGCCCGCAGGCGGCCGACCAGCGTGCGCTGGCCGTCGAGCAGGGGACGCGCCGCGGCGAGGTGCGCCTCGTGCACCTCACGGTAGAACGCCTGCAGCAGCAGATCCTTGCTGGCGAAGTAGTAGTAGGCGTTGCCCAGCGACACGTCGGCCGCTTCGGCGACCATGCGCATCGTCGTCGCCTCGTAGCCGTGTTCGCGGAACAGGTCGAGCGCCGCCTGCACGATGCGTTCCTTGGTGCGTTCGCCCTTGCTGGCCGCCATCCGACCTACGCTAGCCCGGGCCTCTGACCCGCGCCACGTCGCCCTGTGGAGCGCTGCGGCGCCGCGTCAGCTTGGCGAGGCCGGTGACGACCGCGAACAGGTCCTCCGCCCACGGTCGCCACGCCTCGCGCGCCAGCCGCAGCGACCAGCCACGGTAGCGGCGCAGCGCCCACAGCACCGTCAACCAGGCATTGGTGCCGTAGTAGACCGCCCCGTCGCTGGCGGTCACGGTCAGGCGCGCGAGCAGGGCGTCGGCGTCGATCGGGCAGCCGGCACCGCTGCCGGCGTCCTGCGCCGGCCGGCAGTGCACGGGCACGAACTTGGGTTGGCGTTCGAGCCACGCGGCGATGCGCGAGCACAGGCCGCACTCGGCATCGAACCAGACGGTCAGCTCGAGATCCGAATCGTCGGCCATGGTGGTCACCCCTGGTCGACCGGCCGCGGCGAGGGCGCCGTCAGCGTGCCGTCGGGGCCCAGCAGCGCGTCCGGTGCGGTGGGGCGCGGCGTGCGCGCCAGGCGGCGGCTCTGGCGGATGCGGCTGAACACGTAGAGGTTGAAGAAGTGCATGCAGCCGAGGACCACGAGGACGAGGCCGACCTTGTGGCTGACGGCCTCGACGGCGCCGGTGGCGGTCTGGACCACCTCGGCGAGCTTCAACGCCAGGCTGATGTAGCCGAAGTTGATCAGGTAGAAGCCGACCACCAGCAGGTGGTTGACCGAGTCGGCCAGGTCCTGACGCTCGCCGAACACGTCGACGAGGAAGGCGCGGCCGTTCGTGTGCAGCGTGCGGCCGACCCAGACGGTCAGGGCGACGCTGAGGAGGACGTAGACGAGGTAGGCGTAGAGGGTCGGGCTCATGGCGAGGCTCCGGAAGCGTGGTTCTTGAACATGTTCAAGAAAGCCGGGGCGCGGTCCGGATTTCACGGATTCTTGAACATGTTCAAGAACGTGGCCGGGCCCGTTGCCACGCCCGGCGGCGCCCGCTGGTATCCTGGCCGCTCCCCTAGGAGGCCCGACATGCCGACCACCGTCCGTTCGCCCATGCCGCGCGGCATCGCCGCGCTCGCGCTGGCCCTGCCGCTCGCCGCCCAGTCGTCGTGGGTCGACCTGCAGCCGCCGGGCGGTGTCAGCGCCGCGGGGGTCAGTGCTTCGGAGCACCTGGTGCTCTACCGCAACGGCACCTACCTGCGCGTCTTCTCGGCCATCACCGGCCAGTGGTACGCGCACTCGCCGAGCGCCGGTACCACGCCGGCGCTCGAGAAGGACCTGCTGCTCGTGCCCGAAAGCGATCGTTGGACGGCGTTCTCGGCCTACACCGGCGCGTTCGACGTACTGCTGCTGACCCTCGCCGGCACCTCGCTCGTGCGCAGCGACAGCGTCGCGTGTGTCGTCGACGGCAGCCTGCTGCACAGCTTTTCGGCGTTCACGGGGCACTGGGTCACCCGGTCCTTGCCGGCTGGCTGGCAGCTGCAGGTCGGCGCGCGCGTCGCGCTGCTGGCCAGCCCGCCGGGGGCGCCAGCCGGGGTCAGCGCCTTCGACTGCTACACGGGGCAATGGGTCGATCTGCCGGCGCAGACACCGGCCGCCAGCGGCGGCCTCGCCACGGGCGACGTCGCGATGACGTCGTCGGCGACCATGCTGTTCGGCTTCTCGGCCCAACGTGGCGCGTGGAATGCGACGCCGGTCCCCGTGGCCCAGCCGTTGCCGTACGCGCAGCCGCTCTACTTCGAACGGGTGCTCGCCGCCCTCGTCGGCACGACATACTCGGGGCGGACCGGAACGTTCGCGCCGCCGCCGGCGCCGATCGGCACCCTGCTCGTCTCGCAGTCGGTCGCTGCGGTGAACGACGGCGCGATCGTCCATGCCTGCAGCGCGAGCCGGCCGCAGTGGACCTCGGTCGCGGCGCCCTATGCGCAGGTCGGGACCGGGCTGGTGGTCGCGGGGGGTGCCGGCCAGTTGCACGTCATCGACCCGAATACCGGGGCCGTCGCTTCGACGGCCTTCAGCGGCGGATTGTCCAGCACCTCGGCGATCGCGCGCAACGTGGTCGCGATCTACGACGCCGGCACGGGGGAACACCCGCTCTACAGTGCCGTCACGGGCCAATGGCACACGCCACCGGCCAACACGCTGGCCGAGAACGCGTGGGTGGCCGACGACTCGGCGCTGTGCCGCACGACGAACGGCGATCTGGTGGCGTTCTCGGCGCGGACCGGCGCCTTCGTGCCGCTGAACGGCAGCGCCCTGACCCGCTACAACGGCTTCGCCGCGGCCGACGCGACCAGCTACCACGTGTTCGACGCCGCCGCGGACCGCTGGCTGTCCCAGGCGCGCACGGCCGCCACCGGCTTCGGCGCGGTGTTCGCCGGCGGCACGATGCTGGCGACCGACGCGACCCGCGCGTTCGGCTTCGCGACGCGCGGCCATCGATTCGACGCGGTGCCACTGCCCGAGCCGGTCGCCGACGTGCAGGTGCGGGCGGGCGTCGGCTTCGTGCGCACGGCCAACCATCTGCTGGCCTTCCGTGGCCTGCCCGACACCGTGTTCTGGCAGGACGAGCCCGAAGGCATCTACGGCGTCGCCATCGGCACGACGGCGCACTCGCAGGTGCGCACGCCGCCGGGCAGCGTGGCGCTGGTCGCCTTCGGCCCCGTCGGGGCGGGGCCGGTGGCGCTGCCGCCGTTCGGCGACCTGTGGATCGATCCGGCGGCCGTCTCGCTGGTGCTGCCGGCGACGGTTGCAGGCGCGTCGCGGGCCATGCTCGACATCGCCGTGCCCAATCTGGCGGCGCTGCGCGGCACATCGTGGTTCGAGCAGGCGCTGACGCTGGCGACGGGCGGCGCGATCCGGCTCGATCCGCCGAGCACGCTGGTCGTGTTTTGAGCGTGAGGGCTCGTCCGCTCAGGACCTCGCCGCGGGCCTTCGGCTCGCCGCTCCGGTTCGGCAGAGCCGTTGGTCGCGCGCGACGCGTGTCGGCGGTCTCACTTCTGCCGTAGCGCGCGTGCGACCGTCGCCGCCGCGGCGGCCGAGACCGGGAAGCGCCACTCGTCGCGGAAGCGAGCCACGAGGTCCTCGTCGGCGGCGAGCGAGCAGGCGATCACGAGGTTGTCGACCGCCGCCTCGCTGGTTGCGGCCTTGGGCCGCTGCGCGACCTCGCGCCAGAGCTGTCGCACGAACTCGCTGCGAGCGGCGGCGCGGACCGCTTCGCGGCGTGCCGCCGGCGCGGCGGCGGCGCGCCGATCGGCGTGGTCCCGGCGCACGCGCATGAGGAATGACGCGAACAGGTCGGTGGCGCCGAGGCCCATCGGGTTGTCGATGCCCGAGCCGACGGCGAGGGTCGTCTGCCACGTGGCCTTCGGCGTCGCGGTGTAGGTGTCGACGAGGGCCTCGACAGCGGCCAGGAATTCGGCTCCGGGGTGGCCGTTGAACGGCCCGACCTCGCGGCCGATCGCTTCGATCGCCCAGAAGCGCATCAGCACCGCGTAGCCGGTGGTCACCGTGCCCGTCGACTGCGGTTCGTGGTACTCGAGCTGGTCGGAATAGAACCAGAAGTTGCGGCCGAACTCGTAGGGCAGCACCTGATCGACCGCCGCCCCCTTGGCCAGTGTCTGCAGCTGGGCGGTCAGGAATTCGGGCATGATCTCGATGCCGGCGGTGCCGAGGTAGCCGCAGCCGGCACCGCAGGTCTTGGCCTCTTCGGCGATCGCGAGCTTCGTTTCACCGGGTGCGCGCGGCTGCGGCGAGCGGCCGGTGGCGTCCGCGTAGAAGGCGTACACGTCGTCGCACACCGTCAGCAGCGCCTGCATCGCCGCGAGGTCCTGGTCCTTCGCGCGCGTGAGGATCGTCACCCGTTCGCCGGGCCAAGGGAAGAGTCGCCGCTCGGCACCCTCGAACGAACGGTACGCGACGCGGCGGGTGGGCTTCTGCAGGGGCGGATGGTCCTGGGCGCGGCCGCAGTCCGCGGCCACGATGCCGGCGAGGGCCAGCAACAGGGTCGCTGGGCAGGTGGGGCTGCGGTAGGCGGTCGCCCGACTTGATGGAGTCGTTGCCAAGATCATGGGGATGAGAGGTCCGGCGGCAGGTGGTAGCAGAACGTGGGGTGCCAGCGTCGGCAATCCGCGCGCCCCGCGAGGATTGCCGACGCGCCGCGGCTTCACGGCGTCGCCGCGGCGGCGAGGCGCACCAGCCGCAGCGCCACGAATCGCTCCGGATCGTCCGGGTGCCACAGGCGCAGCCTGGTGATGCCGCTCCAGAGGCTCAGCGCACCGTCGGCGCGCACGCACTCGAGGCCGCCCATCAGCACCGGCCGGGAGCCACACCGCAGCAGCAAGGGAATCCGCAGTCGCTCCCCGTCGATGGCCACGGCATCCCACAGCGGCAGGTCGAAGGACCAGTGCGCGAAGTAGGCCCGCAGCTTGCCCGGCACGGCCGCGACCCGGTCGAGATCGGCGAATCCCGGCAACGCCGTCAGGATGTCGGCGCAACCGACCAGCGAGAAGGCCACGCCGAGGTCCGTGACCAGGCCGACGAGGTCCTGGCTGGTCAAGGTCACGGCGCTGCCGTTGCGCTGCAAGCGCAGCAGACGACACGCATCGTAGAGGCCGCGGTCGGCGCAGAGGCGCGGCCACTCGACCTCGCTGTGGGCGAGCTCCTTGTCGGCGCTCGACAGCGCGACGCGCACGCGGTGGCAGCCAGCGGGCAGCTGGTCGATCAGGTTGCCGGGGACGTGCTGCAGTCGCACCGCTTCGCTGAAGTTCGGCCATTGCTCGCAGATCGCGTCGACCAGCGACTGCTGCTTGTCCTCGCCGACCACCGTGTCGGACGTCGCGAGTTCGGTCAGCTCGATCCGCAGCTCGGCACGCTCGACCCGTTCGTGGTCGTGGAACTCGTAGTCGAACACCAATCCGTCGCCGACGCGCAGTGTCGCATAGGCGCCCGGTGACCCGGTCGGCTCGGCCTGGCCATCGAGGCAGCCGAGCTGCACCACGTCGATCGCGCGCGGCGGCGCGGCGCAGGCCGCGAATGCAGCAGACAGGGTGCAGAGCAGCAGGGGCAGGTGGTTCATCGTCGCTCGGTTGGAAGGGGGTGCGGATCGGGCCGCTCCGTTCGAGCGTTCGTGGGCGGGCGTGACCGCAGCAATTGAGCCGTGTCGATGCGGTTTCGGGCCGGATGCCGCGCTGGACGGGTGAGCCGTCTGGCTCGTCCAACCTGCCACGTCCGTGGCGCATCCCACGAGAATCCACATGCAATCGTTCGTCGTTCGGGCTCGCCGCTGGGCCCTGCTCCTCTTCTCTCTCGGTCTCGGCGCCTGCTCGGTGCAGAGCACCTTCCGTGCGGTCGGTGGTACCCCCGAGTGGCGCGCGGAGCTCGCACCGCCGGATCCGGCGGTCGCCGAACCAGGCACCCTGGCGATCCGCAGCTTCTGTCCGACGCTCGACAAGATGGGCGTCACGGAGCAGCTGGGCGAACGGATCCGCGCGGCCGCCGCGCAGTCGGCGATCGGGCCGATGCGGCCGCTCGCCGACCGGGCGAAGCAGCCGCAGTTCGAGATCGTGCTGAGCGAGGCGGGGGACGACGGCAAGTTCACGGGCAATCGTGGTGCCGCCGTGCTCGCCGGCGTCGGCAGCGGTGTCGTGACCACGTTGCTGAGCCGCAACCTGCTGCTGGGCGGTGGCAGCGGTCTGCTCGGCGGCGCGCTCGCCTATGTCGGGCTCGGCAAGCACGAGGATCGGCTCGTATTCCGTGTCGAGTGCCACCAGTGCACGTCGGCCGAAGGTTCCGCGCGCCTGAGCAGCGATCGCACCGTGACGGCGATCGAGGCCGGCGGGGTCGCCGATGCCGACTTCGGTGAGTCGACGGCGTATTCCCAGGCCGAGAGGGCCGTCGACACCACCTACTTCGACGTCAAGAGCAACCGGCTGTGCTGGGTCAAGTTCTTCGCCGTGCAGACCTCGGCGGGTGGCTTCGTGTCGGCTGCCAAACGCGCCCAATCGGCCGCGGACGAGATCCTTGCCCAGTTCCCGAGCTATGTGTTCGGCGGTCGCCAGCTGTTCTGATCGCGACGGCGTCGACCCGGTGCCATGGCGCCGACGAAATCGATGCCTCGGCGCAGCATCGGCCGCTACAGTTCGCGGCATGGTCCAGGGCTCGGATCCACAGGCTGGCGACGACCAGCGCTTTGCCGACGACCTGCGGCGTGCGGCCGAAGGCGACGCCGAGGTTCGCAATCGACTCTGGGCCGAGCATTACGAGATGCTGCGCGATTGCGCCAAGGCCTGGTTCGACCAGCATTGGCGGCGCCAGGGGGATCAGCACGGCGTCAGCCTGACCGGGACCGAGGTGGCGCATGCGGTCTACGAGCGGCTGTTCGACCGCACCGCGGCGATGGAGAACGGCCGGGCCTACTTCTTCCGCGCGTTCTACACCGAGTGCCTGCGGATCGTCGTCGAGCATTGGCGCAAGACGCGGCATGAGAAGGGGCGCGGCGAGCGCCGGCGCGTCGAATTGCCTTCGCAGTTCGTCGTCGAACACAAGCTGCCGGTGGATTTCGGCCAGCTGTTCGAACTGTGCCGCGAACTCGAGCGGCTCGATGCGCGCACCGGTCAGGTGGCGATGTTGAAGGTGTTCGAGAACCGCGCCGATCCGGACAAGCCCGGTGCGTTCCGCGGCCTGACCAACAGCGAGGTCGCGGCGATGCTCGGCATCGGCCTGCGCACCGTCGAACAGGATTGGGCCTTCGCCAAGGCCTGGTTGCTGCGCCGGATCACCGGCGGCGAAGGCGAGCCGGAGACCCGAGCCGAGTAGCGGCGGAAGAAGCCGCGACC
>CAYMRG010000053.1:14178-15560 GCA_964392555.1 uncultured candidatus Brocadiaceae bacterium | reverse complement strand
GGGCCCCCCCCGCGCGCGGGGGCGGGCCCTCGGCCCCGCCGACCACGCTCGGGCCCGCCACACGCCGCGGGACGGCGAGCGCGGCGCACTCGGCCGGATCGTCGATGAGATCCTTGGTACTGGGGCGCTCGTCGGTTCCAAGTTGCGCCATGAACCAGGAACCCGCGCCGCGCCCGGGTCCGCAGCCGTTGCCGTCGACACCGCCGCAACCGCAACCGCAGCCCCGCGAACCGAAGAAGTCGCGCCGACGGCGCCATCGTTCGCCGATCGGCGCCTCGCCCGGCCTGTTGCAGGCCGATCCCGAGGCGCGGCCTTCGTCGCTGACGGCGCTGGCGTTCGGTCCGGACGCCGCGTTCGGCCCACAGCCGATCGACGTCGATCGCATCGCCGAGCTGCGCCAGCGCTTTCCGGTGGTGTGGATCGACCTGACGGGCCTCGCCGACGTCGCGCTGGTCCGCCGCCTCGGCGAGCTGTTCGGCCTGCACCGCCTCGCGCTCGAGGACGTGCTCAACCAGCAGCAGCGCGCCAAGGTCGAGGACTACGGCGCGCACGAGTTCCTGATCGTGCGCCAGGTCGACGCCAACGACCAGCACGAGAC
The DNA here is from genome assembly GCA_964392555.1 of uncultured candidatus Brocadiaceae bacterium. Taxonomy (GTDB): domain Bacteria; phylum Planctomycetota; class UBA1135; order UBA1135; family UBA2386; genus CAYMRG01. The sequence goes on along the minus strand of CAYMRG010000053.1, from coordinate 14,962 downwards.
CGAGCAGTTCGCGATGTTCGTCGGCCAGGGCTTCGTGCTGACCTTCCAGGAGCGGCCCGGCGACTGCTTCGGACTGGTCCGGCAGCGCGCGCGGGATCCCGACGGGCAGATGCGCAAGCGCGGCGCCGACTACTTCGCCTATGCGCTGCTCGACGCGCTCGTCGACGCCTACTTCCCGGTGCTCGAGAACCTCGGCGACTGGCTGCAGCGGATCGAGGACGAGGTGCTCGGCGACGGTGAGCCCAAGGAGATCGTCTCGCAGCTGCATGCGGCGCGGCGCTGGCTGCTGACGCTGCGGCGCGCGCTGTGGCCGATGCGCGAGGTCGGCAGCGGGCTCGCGCGCGGCGAGGCGCGGCACTTCGCCGACGACGTCCGGCCCTACCTGCGCGACGTGCAGGATCACGTCGTCCAGCTGCTCGACCTGCTCGAGAACCACCGCGAGATGGTCAGCAGCCTGCTCGAGCTGCACCTGTCGGCCGTCAACCATCGCCTCAACGAGGTGATGAAGGTGCTGACGATCATCGCGACGATCTTCATCCCGCTGACCTTCATCGTCGGCGTCTACGGCATGAACTTCCAGTACATGCCGGAGCTGCACGAGAAGTGGGGCTACCCGGCGACGCTCGGCGTGATGTTCACGATCGCGGCGACGATGCTGCTCTGGTTCCGCCGGCGCGGTTGGATCTGATCCGGCTCGCCCACCGGGCGACCCGGATCAGAGATCTCCGAGACGCCGCAACGCGGGGCTCTTCAACCGCGCGATCCACGCATCCGGCCCCGCTGC
>CAYMRG010000053.1:0-14078 GCA_964392555.1 uncultured candidatus Brocadiaceae bacterium | reverse complement strand
GACGCCGCAACGCGGGGCTCTTCAACCGCGCGATCCACGCATCCGGCCCCGCTGCGTCGTCGTGTGCCGGCTCGCCCACCGGGCGACCCGGATCAGAGATCTGCGGGACGCCGCCACGCGGGGTCTCGGCCGCTACTGCTGCGCGAACGTCAGGTACTCGAGCCGGCCGAGCGTGCCGCGCAGTTCGAACACCGCCCAGATCAGCGCGCCGAGCCCGGCGACGGCGTAGCCGAGGCCGTAGCTGTGCGGGCCGACGGCGACGCTCCACATCGCCAGCAGCGCGTTGGCCAGCAGGAACGCGAGCGTCGCGCGCAAGGCGGCGCGTCGCCGGTCGAAGTAGAGCAGCACGAGGATCGTCAGCAGCAGCAGCACGTGGCAGAACGCGCCGATGCAGGCGAGGCGCAGCGTGTGGGCGGCGAACGGCGGCAGGCCGGTCAGCCGCGCCAGGTCGTCGGCGAACCAGCAGCAGGTGAACGTCACCGCGCCCTGGATGCGCAGCAGGCTGACGGCGGCGCGTTCCAGCGAGCGGCGCATCGCGACGCCGCGCTGGCGGATGTCGGCGAGCGTCGCGTGGTTCTCGACGGCGCCGTAGTAGCCGCGATAGTGCTCGTAGAACTCCGTCTCGAGGTGGATCAGGTTGACCGCGAGCGCGGGCACGACCGTCGCGTAGGCGAGGTAGAAGCACGAGTCGTAGAGCGGGTGGTGGGGGACGAGCCCGTTGCCGTGCACGCCGTCGCCCCACCAGAACACGAACTTGTCGACCCACAGCGACAGCGCGTAGAGCGTGCCGACCCACCACAGCGTCTGGTGGCGCAGCAGGCCGCGCAGCGGCACGGCGCTGCGCGCGTCGGGCGCTTCGGTGCCGCGCACCACGAGTGCCGCCATGATCGCCACGATCAGGCAGTTGGTCAGCGCGTAGAGCCACAGCAGCGAGCGCAGGTCGGTGTGCTGGCCGAACGCCAGCAGCGCGCCGGCGAACAGCACGCCGCCGCAGGCGAACGTCGCGAGGATGCGATCGTGCTGCCGGATCAGCGACAGCCAGACGAACGCCAGCCACGACAGGCTGACCGACACGTAGAGCAGGGTCACCGGCAGGATCAGCGCGACCTCGAGGCCGGCCAGCGCGCAGGCGCCGGCGCCGGTCACGGCCTGCACCGCGGCGACCCACGTGAACAGCTGCGCGAACGCCGGCACCAGCGCGCCGTAGCGCCCGCCGAACAGCGTGTCGGCGAGCCAGCGGGTCGCGGCCATCTGCAGGCCGCCCATCGTCACGAGGCTGGCGGCGAACACCATACTGGCGATCGACAGGAACTGTTCGACGTCGCGCTGCGGCAGGTGCGTGGCGAGCAGGCGCACGAGCCACAGGCTCGCCATCGTGACGAGCCAGGGGCCGGCGGCGATCACGCCGGCGGCGGCGTAGGCGCGGGCGCGGCCGAAGAAGCCCTGTTCCTCGCCGACCATCCGCCGCAGATCGAAGCCGATGCCGGCCATGTCAGGTGACCTCCGCCGGAGCGAGGCAGCCGCGGTAGATGGTGTGGTAGGCCGCGATCATGTCGCGCTCCTGGTAGAACCTGCGCACGCGCTGCTGCAGGCAGCGCCCCATCCGCGCGCGCAGCTCGGGATCGTCGTGCAGTTCGAGCACGCAGCGCGCGATCGCGCCCGGCGACGCGATCGGCGTGATCAGGCCGCCGACGCCGAGCGCCTGGTCCTCGGGCGTGCGGCCCTCGAGCAATTCGCGGCAGCTGCCGACGTCGGTCGCGACCACCGGCACGCCGACCGCGCCGGCTTCGAGGACGACCAGCGGCTGCGCTTCCGAGATGCTGCTGAGCACCAGCACGTCGACGTGCGGCAGCTCCTTCTTGACGTCGACCGGCCCTTCGAACCGGACGTTGCCGTCGAGACCCAGCTCGCGCGCGAACGTCTGGCATTCGGCGGCGTACTCGGCGTCCTCGTTCATCGGGCCGAGCACGCGCACGGCGACCTCGGGCACCGCGCGCGCGACGAGCCGCATCGCCGCGAGGAACGTGCGGACGTCCTTGATCGGGCAGACGCGGCCGACGAACGCGACCGTGAACGGTCGTTCGCGCGGCGCCGCCGCGGCCGCCTCGGCGGCGGCGGTCAGCGCGGTGAGATCGACGCCGTTGGGCACGACCTCGCAGCGTTCGGGCGCCGCCCCGTCGTCGATCTGGCTCTGCCGGTTCTTGCCGTAGAGCGTGAAGATGCGCGTCGCGGCGTCGTAGCAGCAGCGGCTCAGCGTCTCGAAGTGACGGTTCCAGAACTGCCGGAAGTACGGCGCCTCGCTGTCGATCGTCAGCTCGCCGTCGTCGACGTCGCGGATCCAGTTCGCCGAGTAGACCTCGATGCGTCGCTCCTTCGTGTAGATGCCGTGTTCGGTCAGGATCATCGGCCGCTGCCACTGCTTGGCGGCGACCGCGGCGAGCATGCCGGCGTAGCCGGTGGACACCGTGTGGTACATGCCGGCGCGCGGCACGCGGAAGAACAGCAGCTCGACGACCGGCTGGTAGGCGAAGCGCCACGTCCAGAAGAAGTTGAGGAAGCTCTGGTCGCTCGCCTCGACCTGGTAGCAGTCGACGACGGCGTGCCAGCACGCCTCGCAGGCCAGGACGTCCTCGGCGCCGAGGCCGGCCGCGCGCAGGCGCGCGACGTGCTCGGGCAGCTCCTGCAGCACGCCCTCGTCGCCGCCGCGCAGCCGCAGCAACGCCGCCCAGATCGCCTCGAGCAGCGCGCCGTGGCGGCGCCGGCGATGCGGCCGCGGCGGCCCGGCCTCGGGCACCAGGCCGACCTCCTCGAGGAAGACGACGTTCGCCGGCAGCTTGTAGGCCGGCTTGTCGCCGTAGTAGTGCACGCGCGGCGCGATGTGGACGATGCCGAAGCGCAGGTCGGGCATCTGGCCGACGATGCGGTGCACCCACGACGAGACGCCGCCCATCACGAACGGGTAGGTGCCCTCGAGCACGAGCACGATGTCCGCGCGGTCGTCGTGGTCGCTCGTCATGGGGCCGCCTCCGCGAGCGTGACGCTGCGCAGCCATTCCGGCGCGGTCGCGCCGGCGTCGCCGAGCCGCTGCATCGCCGCACGGCAGGTGCTGCGGTCGCGGCGGCGGAACGCGACCTCGGCGCGTGCGATCTCGTCCTCGGCGTCGACCGCGGCGGGCCAAGCAGCGACGACCTGCCACGCGTCGTCGAGCGCGCCGCGGTCGGCCAGCAGCTGCACCAGCGCGCGCTGGGCGGCGCGGCAGTCGCGATCGTGCGCGAGCGCTCGCTGCGCGATCACCTCGCCCTGGTCGGCCCAGTAGCGCGCCATCTCCTCGTCGAGCACGCCGCTCACCGAGTAGGCGCGATGGGCCGCGGCCAGCGTCGCCAGCGCGATCGCCTTCGCCGCGTCGTCGAGGTCGGCCTCGGCACCGCGTCGCAGCTCGCCGATGCGATGCTCGTGGCGATGGCCGATGCGCGCCAGCTCGGCGTAGGCGCACAGCCGCAGCTCCGGTTCGTCCTCGAACAGGAACTGCCGCACGATCGCGACGTGGCGCGGCGTGCCGAGCTGGGCGAGGCGACGCAGCAGGTTGCGCTTCTCCTCGAGGCTGCCGTGGCGGACGACCTGCGTGTAGCTGTTGACGGCGAGTTCGCGCTGCAGGTCGGCGGCGCCGACGACGGTCGACTGGCGCAGCGGATCGTTCTCGGCGTGCGCGTTGCTGCCGTGCCGTTCGCCGCGGCTCCAGCAGAACCAGGCCGCGACACCAGCACCGACCCCCGGCAGCGCCGCGGTCGCCGCCGCCAGCAGCACGGCCTCCGAACGGTCGCCGCCGGCGCCGATGGCCGCGCGCGCGGCCAGGGCGACCGCGACCGCGTGCAGCAGCGTGGCGGCGACGGCGGTGACGACGTCGTTGGCGGCGACGAAGGCGCCTGCGGCGGCCAGTGCGCAGCCGAGGGCGACGGTGCTGGCGACCCGGCTGCCGATCGGCCGGGGGCGCGGGGCGGGTGCCGGGCGCTCGGTCACGACTTCGACTCCTCGTCGTGGTCGGTCGCGCGGCCGGTCAGGCGCAGGCACAGCGCGCGCAGGCCTTCGATCTGCGACAGCAGCAGCCGCATCGTCGTCTGGTCACCGAACGGCACGCTCGCGGCCGGCGGCTCGTTCGGCGCCGGCTCGGCGATCGGTGCGGACGCGGCGACGGCGCTCGGCGCGCTGGGCTCGATCGCGACGTGCGGCCCGGCCTGGACCACCGGTGCGGCCGATGTCGCGGCGACTTCGTCGCCGCCCTCGAACACCTCCTCCCAGCGCTTCGTCACGGCCTCGGCGCTCGGCAGCGGCGGCATGTCGACGCCGTTGGTCGCGAGCACGCGGAACGCCTTCTCGAGGTCGGCGTCGACCGTGCGCAGGCCGGCGAATTCGGCGTCCGAGAAGGCCAGCTCCTGCAGTTCCGAATCGGTGACCAGCGCGCCGGGCGGCGGTTCGTCGCCGCCGTCGCCATCGCCGACGAAGTACTGGACGGTGCGGCGCAGGTCCTCGGCGTCCAGCGCGAGGAAGTCGACGCGCACGTCGGCGTAGTAGTCGCTGGGCAGCGTCTTGCGCAGCGACTCGTCGAGGCGCGCCCAGATGCGCGACGCGTCGAGGCACGACGTGAACGGCAGCAGCACCACGCAGCGGTTCGGGTTGACGACGTAGATGCCGTCGGTGACGCGCAGCAGCGTGCCGACCGAGTTCCACAGGTGCCGCGCGATCATCGGGCCGACGCCGAACCCGCCGTCGTCGCGGCGGAAGTCGATCATGTTCAGCTCGGTGCCGAACCGCTTGGCGAGGTCCGTCTCGAGCCGCAGCCGGCGGGCGAATTCCTGCGCGTTGCCGCTGCGCTGCGCGCGCGGCTCCGGCACCGGGCATTGCTGCGCCAGCGGCACCGGCGACTGGCCGCAGAAGTGCTCGGTCAGCACCGGCAGCAGGTCGGTCAGCGTCGGCGCCTCGGTGGTGGTCGCGAAATGGCGAAGCTCGACCGGGCCGAGGTCCATCGACTTCGACGCGTCGAATCGCGACTGGATGCGCGCCACGACCTTGTCGCCGTTGCCCGGCTTCGTGCCGGTCAGCGCCAGCACGTAGCAGCCGGCGAAGCCGAACGAAAAGATGTCGTCGGTCAGGCGCACCGCCGCGTTCAGGGCGTTCAGCAGCCACGTCTCCAGCGACTCGATGTACTCCGCCATGTTGACGCGGACGTCGAGCAGGCGGATCGCGACCAGCTCGGTCTCGACGCCGTAGCGCTTGCGGCGGGCGTCCTCGAGGTGGATGCGTTCGGCGAGGTCCGCGACCGTGCCGATGTGCTTCTGCTTGTCGAGCGCCGACAGCATCTGCTGCTTGCCCTCGCCGGTCGCCTCGCGGAGCTGGATGCGACGCAGGTTGGTCGCGAGCCACGAGACGATGCCGAGGAAGGTCTTGATCGTGCTCTCCTCGAACCGCGTCGGCGGCAGTTCGTCGATGCAGACCAGGGCCTTGATCACGCCGGTGGCATCGGCGATCGGGGCGATCAGCAGCGGCCCGGCGGCGTCGGCGTCGCCGTCGGCCATCTCGACGATCGGCTGGGCTTCGACGATCGCGCGCAGCACGCGGGTGTTGTTGTTGGCGAGCAGCAGGCGCGGCCCGATCTCCTCCTCGGTCCAGCCGCGGTGCGCGGCCAGGTCGAGCTTGCCGTCGGGCAGCACCAGCAGCGCCGAGCACTTGGTCGCGCCGCAGAAGTCGACGAGCATGCCGAGCGGCACCTCGAACATGTGCTCCGAGTCGTCGATCGCGCTGCGCGCCACCGTGGCTACCAGGCTGTCGAGGTCGAACGAACGGTCGAAGATGCGGCGTTTGAGTTCGCGGTTGGCGTGCTCGAGCACCTCGATGTCGTGGCGCTGGCGGGCGGTCTCGGCGCGCAGTCGTTCGCGGGTCGCGCGCAGCGCGGCGATCTGTCCGGCGAGGAAGTCGCGCGACTGGCCGACCAGGAACGCGATGGCGGCGAAGGCGAACAGCGGCCAGGTGACGCGTTCGTCGGTCAGCACGGCGAGGTCCTGGCCGGCGAGCGCGACGACGCCGAGCGTGTGCAGCGCGCCGACGATCACGGTGGCGGACAGCGCCGGGGCCAGGCCGCCGCGCAGCGCGCCCCACAGCACCGGCAGCAGCAGCGGGCTCGGCGCCAGCGCGACGAACGTGAACCAGTCGCCGGTCGCGATGCCGAGCAGCAGCAGCACCATGGTCACGACCGCGACCTCGGCGTGCGGACCGATGCGGCGCCGCGACGTCGGCGCGGCCGGCGGCGGCGTGGCGGGCGTCGTCGTCGTCGGCTTGGCCGGCGCGGCGGTGGCTGGCTGCGGCGTCACCATCGCCACACCACCTGGCAGCGCAGTTCGTCGACGTCGCCGCCGTCGCTGCGGCCGAGCGAGGAGCCGTGGTTGCCGGACAGGCTGATCTCGCAGCCGAACGTCGGGCGCCAGGTCAGCGCCGCCTCGATGCCGTAGACCGAGGTGCCGCGGTGGGCGTCGACGCCGGCGTAGCCCGTCGCCGACGCGCCGAGCGCGCGCGCGACGTGGTGGTCGACGCGCAGCGAGCCGACCAGGAAGTCATCGCGCCGCAGCAGCGGCAGCGCGGTCGTCAGATCGCCGTCGCCCAGCAGACGGGCCGAACGCCAGCCGAGCCACGCGTTCGCCAGCCAGGCGCGCGTGAACTCCGGCGGCGCGTCGAGGAACGGGCTCTCCGGGCCGGCGGGCGCGACCAACGGATCGAACGGTGAGGTGACGGCGGTGTCACCGTCGACCAGCCGCATGCCGAGCGCGAGTTCGCCGCGCAGGCGTCGATCGCTGCGCGGTTCGCCGCCGTCCGGATCGATCGACAGCAGGTCGAAACCGACGTGGCCGGCGGTCCAGACGCCGCGGCCGAGTTCGAGCAGAGAGGAAACGTCGACGCCGCTCTGTCGGCCGCCGAGCGCCGCAGCCGCCATCGGTTCGTCCCACAGCTCGTGCCAGCGCAGGCGGACGTCGACGCTGAGCGCGTCCTGCGGCCAGGCGAAGTGGCCGGCGGCGAACGCACCGACCGGCAGATCGCCCGGCGCGCCCGGGGCAGCCGACAGGCCGAAGACGGCGCGATCGGTGCTGCCGGGCCGCATGCCCCAGGCGAGGTGCAGCGCGGTGTACTCGGCGCTCGCCTCGCCGCCGCTGCCGAGCGCCGTCACGCCGCGCTGTGCGACCAGCGCCGCCTGGCCCTGCAGCCAGTGCCGTTCGTCGAGGCGCCAGGTGCCGTCGAGCGCCACCGAGGTGGTGCGATCGCGGCCGATGCGTCGCACCTCGAATTCGGCCACGCCGACGTCGGCGAGCAGCTCCTCGAGCTGCGTCGCGACGCGCTGCGCCGCGATGCTGTCGGGCTGCACTTCGCGCCAGCGCTGCGCGCTCGCCAGCGCCGCCGACCACTTGCCGGCGTCGAGCCGCAGCTGGCTCTGGTCGCCGAGCACCGACGCGTCGGCGCCGACGGTGGCCAGCACCGCGTCGAACGCCTGATCGGCGGCGGCGAAGTCGCCGGCGCGCGCGGCGACGGCGCCGGCGCAGCGCAGCACGCGCGGCCGCTGCGGCGCCAGCGCCGTGGCGTGGTCGACCAGCGCGCGGGCGAGGCCGAGCTCGCCACCTTGGAGCGCGAGATCGGCGTAGTCGAGCACGAGGTCGACGTCGCGCGGGCTGCGTGCGACCAGGTCGCGATAGGCTGCCGCCGCCGCCTCGCGCTGGTCGAGCCGCGCCAGCATCGTCGCGATGCAGCTGCGGGCGGCGAAGTCGGGGTTCGGCACGGCGCGGAATTCGGCGAGCGCCTGCTCGTGCAGCGCGCGCGCCTCGCCGACCTCGCCGAGCGCCCACAGCGTCTCACCGAGGTAGAAGCGGACCAGCGGCGCGTCGACGTCGGTCGCGGCGAGGCGTCGGGCGAAGAAGCCGCGCGCGGTCCGCGGATCATTGGTCCACGCCGCGATCTGGCCCATGCGCAGCAGCGCCTGGGCGTCGTTCGGATCGCCCTGCAGCACGGCGGCGTAGAGGACGCGGGCGCGATCGTAGCTGCGGCGGTAGAACAGCTCGTCGGCGGCCAGCAGGCGCTGCGCCGAGGTCGCGTCGGGATCGGCCGCCAGCCGCTGCAGCCATTCGACGGCGCCTTCTTCGTCGCCGAGCGCGAACAGCGCATCGATCAGGCGCGGCACGGCCTTGGAGCTCGAGCCCTCGGCCGCGACCAGGCTCTGCCATTCGGCGAGTGCACCGCGACGATCCTCGGCGAACTCCAGCAGATCGGCGAGGTCGTAGCGGTTGGCGTGGTCGTCGGGTGCCAGCGTCGCGAGGCGGCGACGGGCGGCGATCTGCGCCGGCACGAGGTCGGCCCACTGCGCGCGTTCCAGCCACAGCCGGACCAGCTCCTGATCGTCGGGGTAGGAAGCGGCCAGCGCCGCCGCGGCCTGTTCGGCGCCGGTCGCCGTGCGGCCGATGTCGACCAGCTCGCGCCGCATCGACTTCGCCCGCGGATCGTGCGGGTGCTGCGTCAGCAGCGTCTCGGCGAGATTGCGGAACGCCGGGTGCATCAGGAACGGCCGCAACTGCTCGAGCGTCTGGCCGACGACCGCGCCGTCGGCGCCGCTGGCGAGGGCCAGCGAGAGCGCCTGGTTGCGGACCGTGCCGGCGCGCGCCCGCAGCTCCTCGGGCAACGCCGCGGCGAAGCTCGCCGGGTCGGCGAGCGCGGCGTCGCGCTGCAGGGCGAGCAGGCGGGCGGCATCGCGCTGCCCGAGCGCGCTGCGCAGCGTGATCAGCTCCTGCCACAACCGCGCGTCGTCGGCGTGGGTGGCCAGCCGGCGCTGCAACAGGTCGGCGAGATCGGCCGGTCGATCGGTGCGGCGGTAGAGGTCCTCGAGCGCCTCCTCGGCGTTCTCCGGATCGAGCTCCGCCGCCGACTCGAGCGCCTGCCTGACTGCGGGGATGCGCAGGTCCTGCAGCGCGAGATCGGCGTAGCGCTGCAGCCACGGCGAAGCGATCGGCGCGCGTTCGGCGGCGCGCTGCAGCATCGCCAGGCCTTCGTCGACGAAGCCCGCGCGCAGGGCGGTGTCGGCGGCTTCCTCGGCGGCGGCGGTCTCGGCGGCGCCATCGGCGAGCGCCACGGCGTGCGGCAGCGCGCGTTCGGGTTCGCCGAGCACCGTGTAGAGCGAGATCAGGCGGCCGCGATCGACCGGCGTCGGCGCCAGCGCGACGACGCGTTCGAGCGCCTCGGCCTCGAGGCCGGTGCGACCGAGCCACGCGCCGAGTTGCGCCAGACGGCGGTTCCAGACCAGATCGCGCGAGCGATCGGCGGTGTGCCGCGCGGCGATGTCGGCGGCCGCCTCGAGCCGGCCGTTGGCGACGCACAGCGCGACCAGGCCGTCGGCGGCCGCGAGCGACGACGGCGCCAGCGCGAAGGCGCGCGACAGCCAGCGCCACTGTGCGTTCGCCCGCCCGAGCTGGCGGAACCGCGCGGCGAGCGCCAGCAGTTCGCCGACCGGGGGCGCCTCACCTGCGGCGAGCCGCCGCTGCAGCACGGCGGCGCGCGCGTCGGGCTGATCGTGCGTGGCCCCGCCGGTGTAGTAGCGTTCGATCAGCGCCGCCGCCTGGGGGTCGACGTCGAACTGCGGCGGGCCGAGTTCGTCGCCGAGCGCCTTCAGCAGGCCATGGACGACCGGCGCGCCGCCGTCCTGGTCGCGCAGCTGCCGCAGGCCCGCGAGCAGCACGCCGAGGTCGCCCTGGGCGCGCAGCTCGTCGAGCGTCCGCCACGGCGACGGCAACGGCTTGCCGGTCGTGCGTTCGATCGCCACGTCGGCGGGGTACGGCGTCGGCAGCGCGACGGTGGCGGCGAGGCCGACCAGCATCGCGAGGGCGAAGGCGGTGATGCGCGCGGGCGTGAACGTCATCGCACCCCCGTGGCGATCGCCAGGTGCAGGTCGAGACGGGGGCCCGGCGGCAGGCGCAGCACGACGCGGCCGTCGGCGTCGCTGCGGCCGCGCGTCGTGCCCGGCACGCCGTCGAGCAGCAGGTCGACGTTGCGCGGCAGGCCGGCGACGCCGAGCGTGCGCGGCCGGTTGCCCGGCGCGGCGGCGAGGCTGCAGCGGAGGCCGCCGGCGACCAGCGCCACGTCCTGCACTTCGCAGTCGGCCTGTTCGACGAACGGTTGCCCGGGCGCCACGGTGCCCGCCGCGACGAACGCGAGCTCGGCGCGCTCGGCCGTCAGGTGGACGAACGTGCGATCGCCGACGTGCCGCAGTCCGGCGATGCCGCGGCAGCGGGCCCAGTCGACCGCGGCGATCGGTGCGTCGAAGCGCACGGTGCGGCAGTGGCTGAAGCCGGCGAAGGCGAAGCCGTTCGCGGTGCGCGCGATCGTGCAACCGCGCAGGCAGTCGTCGGCCGCCGCGGCGTAGGTCGACGCGTTCGCCGGGAACACCTCTTCACGATCGAGCCAGCGTTCGAGCAGGCTCTCGAGCGCGGCGAGCCGCGCCGGATGCTCGGCCGAGTAGAAGTGCACGTAGACGTTCGCCGGCTTCAGGATCCGCCGCTTGCCGGTGTTCTCGATCGTCGTGTCGACGTGCCGGAAGCTGCCGGGCATGGTCGTGAAGTAGCCGGGGAAGACGTTCTCGTTGGGCGCGCCGGCGAACACCTGGAACTCGTCGCCGATCGCGGCGCCCCAGGCGGTCACGTAGCCGACCGAGTCGTGCAGCTCGTCCCAGCGGAACAGGCCGCCGTTGAGGTTCCAGCAGCCGGCGCCGCGCGCGGCGGCGAGCGCGGCCGCGGTCGGGTTCGCGGCTCCCGACCACAGCATCACCGCACAGCGCTTGTCGGGCGGGACCAGCCAGCGGTCGACGAAGGCGATCGAGTCGCGCACCTCGGCGACCATGCCGTGCTCGTAGCCGGTGAGCGCCGGGTACCAGACCACCGAGCGCGGCAGGCTGCGCGGCGTCAGCTGCCGGCGCCAGTCGAGCGGGTGCAGCACCGAGTGGCTCGCCGGCTCGACCCACGGCCGCGACAGGATGTCGCGCGCCAGCAGCATCTGCGGCGTCGGCGCCGGCGGATCGATGCGATCGGTGAGGCTCGCGACGATGAACGAGATCGTCATCGGCACCTGCCAGCGGTCGACGATGCGGTCGCGGAACACCTCGCCGCAGCTGTGGCCTTCGCCGACCGTCGAGACGCTCTCGAAACCGTCGCCGTCGACGTGCAGCACGAACAACCGGCGGCCGAAGCGCACCGACGGATCGGGCGCGGGCAGCTGCTCGCGCTGCAGCGCCTCGCCGAGGAAGGCGAACGGATCGACGTAGAAGCGCCGATCGCCGGCGGTGCCGCCGGAGCGCACGAACCACGGCTGCAGCGCGATCCCGCCCCACGGCCCGGTGACGACCGGCGTACGCTGGTGGCGCGGGCGGTTCAGGTCGCGGGTCGCCAGCCAGATGCGGTTGCGTTCGTCCTGGTTCCATGGGCCGTAGTGCAGCCGTTCGTAGACGGGCTGCGACTCGAACGGCACCGCGTCGCGGCGCACGAAGTCGACCTCGATGCGCGCGGGATCGGCGATCTGCACGTCGTCGTAGCCGAGGCCGAAGTGCCGCAGATGGCGGCGCAGACGGTCGCCGCCGTCGCCGCGCGCCAGCGGCACGAGGCTGCCGAAGTGCAGCGTGCGCACGCGCTCGGCCTGGCGTTCGAGCCACGGCCACGTCCATGCCGGCAGCTGCTGCTCGCTCTCGAACCACGTGCCGATCGCGGCGACGCGCGCCGGGTCGACGTCGGGAGGCGGTGCGTCGCCGGTGATGTCGTAGCGGACGAGGCGCAGGCCCAGATGGTTGAGCGGCATCGCCAGCAGATCGCGCGCCGGGTCCTGCACCGGCGCTTCGAGATCCTCGATCGCCTGGCCGACCAGCATCACGACCGTGTCCGGGACCAGCTCGCCGACGAGTGGCGTGGGCGGACCGGTGTCCTGACCGCGCGCGGACGCGAGCAGTCCCAGTACGCAGAGGATGCCGGAACGAAGGTGCACTGAGCCTGGCGACAGGCGATGACAAGGGCAGGATCGGCAACGCCAAGGTCGCCGCTTGACGAGAGATAGGTGCGATCCCGAACCTCCACGGCGAGGCCGGGGTCGTCGCGTTGCGGGACACCGGCGGGCCCGGTGTCGCGGCCTGCGACAGCGCGCCCCAACCCGCCATGCGATCGGTCATGCCGGCACCCGTGGGCGGCCGATATCCGGGCCATGCACGTGCAGCAGCATCGGTCCGCGCCCCGCCGTCGCCGCGTCGCCGTCGCGGTCGCGGCGGTCGTCCTGGCCGGCGGGTGCGCCGCGCCCGACGCGGCGGCGATCCGCGCCGTGCCGCTCGACATCCCGGTGCTGGCGCCGATCGACAGCTGGGTGATCCAGCTGCAGGGCATCGATCCGGCCACGTCGCCGACGGCGTTGACGCGGCGGGCCGTCGACATGGTCGTGCTCGAACCGATGCGTTCGCAGCAGGGCGAAGGCGACTTCCCGATGCGCGATCTCGTGCGGCGCGTACAGGCCAGCGCCGGCGCGACGCTGCCGGGCAAGCGCTGCATCGCCTACCTCAACATCGGCCAGGCCGAGGACTATCGGACCTACTGGGGCAGCGATTGGCGGGCGCCGACCGCGTCGCAGCATGGCGAACCCGCGTTCCTGCTCGGCCTCGATCCCGATGGCTGGCAGGGCAACTACCCGGTGGCCTACTGGCAGCCGGCGTGGCGCGCGTGCCTGTTCGGTCGCGCCGACGCGCCGCTCGACCAGATCCTCGCCGACGGCTTCGACGGCATCTACGTCGACTGGGTGCTCGGCTGCCTCGATCCCAGTGTGCGCGCGGCGGCGGCCGCGGCCGGCGTCGACGCCGAGGTCGAGATGGTGCGGTTGCTCGGCGACCTGCGCCGCTACGCGCGCGAACGCTACCCGCTGTTCGTCGTCATCGCGCAGAACGCCGTGGCGCTCGCCGAACGGCACCCCGAACTGCTCGACCAGATCGACGCGCTGGCCCAGGAAGACCTGTCGTTCCGCGGCCTCGCGTCCGCCGGCTGGAACGACCCGGGTGCCGGCGACGTCGCCGCCGCGGCCGACGGGCCGTGGTCGACGGCCGAACTCGGCGCCCGGCTGGCGGCGGTGCGGGCGCGCGGCCTGCCGGTGTTCACGCTGGATTACGCCCTGCTCGCCGAGAACCGGGCGAAGGCGATCGCGACCAGCCGTGCCTTCGGCTGCGTGCCGTGCGTCAGCCGGACACCGCTCGATCGCCTGCCGGACTGAGCGCGGTCGCCCCGCCGGTGCATCCCGCGCCGGCGATCCGACGAACCGGCGCGCGATGAGCGAGTTCTCGCAGCGACTGCGCGAGGGGCGTCCGCCGGCGAAGGCGCGCCGCTGGCTGTTCGTGCCGTACGACCAGCTGCACGGGGACCTCGGCCCGCTCGGCTGCGAGCCGCCCGGCGAGCTCGGCATCGTGCTCGTCGAGAGTCGGGCCAAGGCGGCCCGGCGCCCGTACCACAAGCAGAAGCTGGCGCTGGTGCTGGCCAACCTGCGCCACTTCGCGCTCGAGCAGCAGGCGCGCGGCGTCGCGGTGCGGCACGTCGCGACCGCCGGCGGCTATGCCGAGGCGCTGGCGCCGCTGGTGGCCGAACTGGGCCCGCTGCGCGTGATGCGCCCCGCGGAACGCGAGCTGCGCGCCGAGCTGGCGCCGCTGGTCGCGGCCGGTGCACTGGTCGAGATCCCGCACGAAGGCTGGTTGACGACCGCGGCCGACTTCGCCGCGGTGCCGGGGCCGCCGTGGCGCATGGACGCGTTCTACCGGCAGGTGCGGCGGCGCACCGGCGTGCTGATGCACCGCGGCAAACCGATCGGCGGCCGGTTCAGCTTCGACGTCGAGAACCGGCACCGCTGGCGCGGTGAGCCGTCGCCGCCGGCCGAACCGACCTTCGCCGTCGACGCGATCACGCGCGAGGTCTGCGACCTGGTCGCGCGCGAGTTCGCGGCGCACCCCGGCGCGCTGCGACCGGAACACCTGCCGGCGACCGGCGCCGACGCCG
>CAYMRG010000052.1:0-15573 GCA_964392555.1 uncultured candidatus Brocadiaceae bacterium | reverse complement strand
GTGCTGCGGCTGCAGGGCCAGCTCGGGGCGGCGCGCGATGCGCTGGCCAGCTGCCTGAGGCTGCGCGACGACTTCGTGCTGGCGATCGCCGAGATGGCGAGCCTGCAGGGCCAGATCGCGGCCGACGGCGCCGGCGAGGACCAGGCGCAGGCGCTGCTCGCGGCGCAGCGCTACGCCGACCGCGCCGTCGAACTCGCGCCGCAGCCGCGCACCGAGCTGCTGCTGCTGCAGGGTCTCGGCCACTTCGCCGCCGGCGACGCGCGCACCGCGTCCGGCGCGTTCGCGAAGGCGCGCGACCTCGCCGGCGACGAGCGCGGCAAGGCCTGGGGCAAGGGCGCGATCGCGGTCGTCGACTACCGGCGCGGCCTGGTCGACGAAGCCGTGACCGTGCTGCAGCGCATCGTGCTCGACCTGCCCAAGGAGGACACGCTGCGGCAATGGGCCGACGACACGCTGCAGGCGATCGAAGAACACGCGCAGAAGGAGCTGCTCGAGGACTCGTTCGACCGCAGCGAGCTCGGCTCGGTGTGGCAGGTCGACCGCGACGGCCAGCTGCGCGACGAGGTCAAGGACCGCGAACTGCGCTTCACCGGCACGCTGCACGGCGGCGAGGTCAGTGCGGCCCGCACCGGCGCCGTCGCCCACGGGCGCGACTTCCTGGCGGTCGGTTGCACGCTGCAGCTCGGGCCGGGGCAGCCGGCCGGCGACGGGTTCGCCGGGCTGCGCATCGAGCTGCCGCGCGGCAACGGCGCGCAGGACTTCCGCGTCGAGGTCGGCGTCCGCGAGGGCCAGCCGTTCTTCACGCTCAACGACGGCCGCGACGCCGAGCCGGAGCGGAAGGCGCTGACCGTGCCGGGCTTCGACCGCTCGCTCCGCCAGCAGCTCGAACTGCGCGTCGTGCCGCGCGGCGACGCGCGCACGCCGAGCCGCAGCCTCGAGCTGCAGATCGTCTGGAACGGCGCGGTGCTCGAGCGCCGCGAACTGAAGACGCTGACGGCGCAGACGCCGACCGAGCTGCGCACCGTGCTGTTCGCGAGCGGCAGCAAGGGCAGCCCGGTCGACGCCCGCTTCGACGACTACCGGCTCGAGCGCAAGAAGGCCCGCTGACCATGAACCCCGACCGTCCATCCCGGCACCGCTACGTCCGCCCGCGCCAGGCCGGCTTCACGCTGATCGAGCTGCTGGTCGTGATCGCGATCATCGGCGTGCTCGCCGCCGTGCTGCTGCCGCGCATCATCGGCACCGAGGATGCCGCCAAGCGCAGCGCCACCGAGGGGCACATGCTGTTGCTCGACACCGGCATCCGCAAGTTCCTCGACGCCCACGGCATCTACCCGCCGGCGGACCTGAAGTGGCTCGATCCGAAGCAGAAGGTCGACTGGAAGCCGGACAACGGCACCAACACCGGCATCGAGTCGCTGCTGGTGTTCCTGAGCCGCTCGACCAAGGACGGCGCCGACCTCAGCGGGCTGGGTGACCTCGTCAACACCGACGGCGACCAGAACGGCGCCGAGCTGGCGCTGCTGCATCGCAAGGACCGGCCCGAGGCACCGGACGCGTGGGGGACGCCGCTGGCGTACTTCACGAAGTACACGATGGACAAGGTGCAGATGATCCAGCCGACGCCGAGCGGCGAAGCGGTGCCGGTGGTCGCCAAGAAGCGCGACGACGGCGTCTACTACGGTGCCGACCGCTACCAGCTGCTGAGCGCCGGCAAGGACCTGACCTTCGGCACGGGCGATGACATCGTCTGGCCGACGAACTAGAACGCGCATGGGCCACCTGCCGACTCCTCACCGCTGCAACCGTCCGCCGGCCCGCGCCGGCGGCTTCACGTTGCTCGAGCTGATGATGGTGGTGGCAGTGCTTGCGGTGTTGCTCGGGCTGAGCATCGGCATGCTGAGCCGGACCGACCCGTCGCGGGCGGCCGACTCGATGCTGGCCGGCGAACTGCGCTCGGCGCAGTTCACGGCGCGCGCCGAAGGCCTGCCGACCGAGGTCTGGATCCGCCGCAGCCACGACGGCGAACCGGCGACCGTGCAGTCGCGGCTGTTGGTGCCGATCGTGGCCTTCCACTTCGAGCCGGGCGAGCCGGTGCTCGACGATCGGCTGCGCGCCACCGTCGCCGGTACCGACGTGCCGCAGGGGCGCTTCGGCCATGCGCGGCAGCCGCGCGAGGGCGAACGGGCGCCGCTGCTGCGGTGGCCGATGGCGCCCGAGCTGCTGGCGCTGCGCGAAGGCTACGTCGTGCGCTTCGACCTGAAGTTGACCCGGCGCGCCGCCGCCGCGGTCCTGCACCTCGGCCAGGCGGTCGAACTGCACCTCGACGACGAGGGGCGGTTGCGCGCGCGGTTCCGTTCGCACGCCGCCGACGGCAGCATCCGGCTCACCACCGCGGCGGCGCCGCTGCCGTTGCCGGTCGCGACCTGGTGCTCGATCGACGTCGCCTGGGACGGCACCGCGGCGTGGCTGTCGGTCGACGGTCGCGAGGTCGCGCGCGCCGCGGCCGAAGGCGCGCCGGTGCAGGAGCGCGACGACCTGTTCGAGATCGCGCCGGCCGATTCGCCGGTGCCCGGCATCGTCGACGAGGTGCGGTTGCTGGTGTTCCGCCTGGCGCCGCCGCAGCAGCTGCCGATCGAGCTGGTGCCGGAACGCGACCAGGTGATCCGCTACGACGCGCGCGGCGAGACCCGCGACCCGACCGCGGTGACCTTCGTCAAGCCGGAGGACAAGCCATGACCCGGGCCCGTCGTGCCTCGGCCGAGCGCGGCATCGCGCTGCTCGCCGTGCTGTTCGCGCTGGTGCTGCTGATGATGCTGGCGCTGCCGTTCGCGGTGTCGATGGGCGTCGGCGCCAGCGCCGCCGCGCGCGAGCTCGAACGCACCACCGCCGCGCAGTCGGCCGCCAGCGCGCGCGACCTGCTGCTCGCCGAGGCCGCGTTGTCGACGCCGGGCATCGACCAGACGCCGACCTTCGACTCGCTCGACGAGTTCCCCGACCACGTCGAGGTGCCGAAGGCGTTCGAGCCGCTGCTGCGCGACGGCCGCGTCCTGCTCGGCGGCGAGGTGACCGACCTGCAGCGCCGCATCGGCCTCGACGGCGTGTCGCCGCTGCTGCTGGCCAACCTGCTCGGCGTCACCACCTGGCTGGCCGAACCGCTCGACAAGGAGGCGCGGTCGCTGAAGCTCGAGACGGCCGATGCGCTGCCCGACGCCGGTTTCGTCTGGGTCGGCCACGAGCTGATCCACTACGGCAGCAAGCAGGGCAACCAGCTGCTCGACTGCGAGCGCGGCATGCAGCAGGAGCTCGGCTACCTCGAGCCGGTCGAACACGGCGAACGCGCGCTGGTGCTCGACTACCGCTGCATCCTGGCGGCGGCCTGGCCGTTCCTCGGCCGCGGTGAGCGGGCGGCGGGCCAACGCCTGCCGTTCCACGGCACCGGCGAGCTCGCCGAGATCGTCGACGCCGGCGCCGGCGTGTTCACCGCCGAGGAACTCGAGACGTTCGAGCGCACGCTGTCGCCGAACACGCAGGCCGCGACCGCGGCGACCTGGGGGCGGCCGGAGCGCGTGTTCGATGCCATGGTCGCCGGCAAGTCGCGTTCGCTGCGCGTGCGCTCGGCGCTGCACGTCGGCGCCGGCAGCACGGTGCGGCTGCGCAACCTGCGCAGCGGCGCGGTCGAGTACGGGCTGGTGATGACGACCGCCACCGAGCGCGGCGCCAGCGACCTGCTGCTGCCGGCAGTGTTCCGTCTCGCGCTGCTGCAGCCGGTGGGCCAGGACTTCCCGCCGATCGACACCGTGGTCGAGCCGCTGATCCCGGCGCCGGTCAACCTCAACACGGCCAGCGAGGAGGTGCTGACCGCGCTGTTCGCCGGCGTGCGGCGCGCGCCGGCGGCCGAGGTGCACGGCGCCAACGGCGGTCGCACCGCCAACCCGTCGCCGATCGCGGTGGGGATCGCGCGCGAACTCGCTGGCGAGATCGTCGCCCGCCGCGCCGGCGATGGGCGGGTCGCCGGCCAGGGGCCGTTCACCGGCTGGCGCGACGTCGCCGAGCGGCTGTGGAAACCGCGGCTCGATGCCGCGACCGGCCCGCAGAAGTCGATGTGGCTCGACCTCTACCGCAACCTCGAAACCGGCCGCGACAGCACCATCGAGATGGGCACGGCGCCCTTGTGCTTCACGTCGGGGCCGTGGGTCAGCTACCGCGCCGCGGCGGCCGAATCGCGCAGCGTCGTCGCGCCCGGCGTGACGGCGCGCCAGGAACGCACCGGGCTCGCGGCGGCGCTGCCGGGCTTCCGCCTCGAGCACGCGTGGACGACGCAGGAGGTCCTCGAGGAGGCGTTCCGGCTCGATCGGCGGGCGCCGGGCTGGACGACGCTGCCGGTCAACCTCGGCGGCCTGCAGGGCGACACGCTCGGCAACGACCCGGCGGCGCGCTTCTTCCCGCACGTCGTGCCGCTCGCATACCCCGGCATCGGCCTCGGCGAACCGCGCTACGCCGCGACCGACGAAGCCGACAGCGGTCTCCGGCCGGCCACCGCGACCGCTCCGGCCGACAGCTGGGGGCTGCGCGAGCTGCGCCAGTTCGACGCGATGGCGGCGGCGCTCGACCCGCGCGGCCACGACGTCGCGCGCGACGGACCGTACCTGATGACCAACACCGGGCCGACCGGTGACGGCAAGGTCGCGGCCAAGCCCGCGCGCCACGGCCACGTGTCGTTCGAGTTCACGACCGCGAACGGCGGCGCCGGCCGCTTCGCGACCAGCTTCTGGGCCGAACCGAAGACGCTCGACGGCACGACGCTGTTCGACTACGGCGTCGGCGACCCGGATCACAACCGCATCGCGCTGCACGGTCGCGACGGCCAGCTGGTGTTCGAGGTGCTCGACGAAGCCGGGCTCGATCCCGACTACGCGAAGTCGCCGGCCGGCCTCGAGCGCACCGCGAGCGAGTGGTCGCTGCCGCTCGCGGAGCTGGCGTTGCCGCCGGACACGCCGGTGCACGTCGCGCTGTCGGCGTTCGGCAGCCGCCCGACCGAGCTGTCGCTGGCCGTCGACGGCGTGACGCGCGGCAAGCCGAAGTACGCGACCTACCTGACCGCCGCCGTGCCGGTCTACGACCCGACGCGCAACGTTGCCAGCGCACCGGGCCAGTTCAACGGCGACCGCTACCTGAACGTGCAGGTCGAGAGCACCGCCGGCTTCCCGCCGGTCGGCATCCTGCGCATCGGCACCGAGCTGTTCGAGTATTCGGCGATCGCCGGCAACTCGTTCCAGTGCCAGTACAAGGACTCGGTCGGGCAGCGCGGCGCGCGGCAGGCGCCGGCCGAGATGCGACCGGCGATCCCGGTCGACGCCAACGGCCAGCCGAGCGTCGACATCGGCGACCTGAACCAGCAGGGGATCAACCTCGATGTCTTCCCCGAGCATCCGGTCGGCTCGCTGGTCGAGCTGTACGGCTACTCGGCGCTGCTCAGCGAGGACTCGCCGATGCAGCCAGGCGTGACGCAGCTCAGCGGCGCGATCGGCGCGTTCGCGGTCGCCCGCGGCTTCGTCACCAACCCGACGCTGATCTCGGTGTCGGTGCCGACGACCGGCCAGAGCTTCCCGGTCGGCCGCGGTCTCGATGCCAGCACCAGCGGCGAACTGCAGCTCGCCGCGCCGGTGCCGACGGGCACGACCTACCCGCCGGCGGCGGCCGCGGCCGAGATCACCGACGCGTTCCCGGCCACCGGCGGCTACGCGCTGCTGGTGCAGCGGCTGATCTTCTTCCAGACCGACACACCCGGTGCGACGACGACCGGCACGACCGCGGTCGGCGGCGTCGAGGTGATCCGCTACACGTCGCGGCAGGGCAACAAGCTGAACGGCGTGCAGCGTGGCCAGCGACTGCCGGGCAACGATGCGTTGATCCGGAGCGACCAGTACGACGGCACGGCGCGGCCGTTCGTCACCGATTGGCCCGACGGCTGGCAGTGGGGCAACACGCAGTCGAAGTGGGACGACGTGCCGACGTTGATCCTGTGGGTGGTGCCGATCTCGCTGCCGGTCGCCGATCCGAGCGCGGTGTGGGATCCGGACGTCACCAAGCTCACCGAGTGGCTCCAGCTGCTGCCGAAGAGCGGCAGCCAGGACGACATCGAGTGGGTGCGCTACGACACGCTGACCGGCAACCAGGTCGTGCGCGCGAACCGCGCCGCCTGGGATCGGCTGCGCTATGAACTGACCAACACCAACGTCGTCGACACGGTGCGGGTCGGCCCGCTCGGTGCCGGTTCGTCGCCGACCGGCGTCGTCACGGCGCCGTGGGGCACGGTCGTGCCGACCTCGGGCTACATCGGCTACACGCCGCGGCTCGAGAGCACCTACCCGCAGATCCAGTCGGCGCGCCGGGCCCTGGGGTTCCGCGGCGATCCGTTCACCGGCACGTCGTCGCACGCGCACCCGAACTCGACCGTGATGCAGTGCCAGCGGCTCCAGCTCAACTGGGGCAACTGGGGGGCGTTCACCGGCCGCACCGGCCGGCACGATCGCGTCGCGCTGATCGGTGGCAGCCGTGCCACCGGCCAGACGCGGCCCGTGGTCGAGTGGCACACGGTGACGTGGACCGCGCGCCGCTACAACTCCGACAACCTGCAGAAGGATCGCACGCCGCCCGAACTGTTCGGCCCCTGGCCGTTCCAGCTGGTGGCGTTCGCCGACGGCGTCCGCGGCCAGTTCCTCGGCCCGCCGCGCGACACCGCGGTCACGGACGTGCGGCAGTACGATCGCCTCGTCAAGTTCCCGAGCGGCGAGCTGCCGGCGGCCTATTGCGGCGAGGTCGCGGTCGGCGCCGGCGTCGGCAACCAGCAGCCGATGCGCGGCTTCGTCGACGAACTCGAGGTCGTGCAGCACCCGTTGCTCGACATGGTCGTCGAGGACGCGTTCGCGGCGGATGCCCGCGTGTTCCGCGTCGACCGTGGGCTGGCCTTCGCCGGCGGGCCGCCGTTGTACCTCGGCGTCGATCCGAGTGCGGCGCTGCCGCCCGGCGGCGGCCTGCTGACGATCGATGGCGAGATCCTCGCCTACCAGTCGCGCGCCGACGGCGAGATCACGATCGCGCAGAACGGCCGCGGCCTGCTCAACACCGAGGCGCGCGGCCACGACCGCGGCGCGCGCGTGCACTTCCTGACGCACCGGCCGGCCGCGATCCTGGCCGGCGCCGTCGGCAACCGCGAGGAGAAGCTGCCGGTGCAAGCGGTCGGCGCCCTGCCGCGCAACGGTGGTCTGCTGCTGCTCGGCCGCGAGCTGCTGCACTACACGTGGATCCGCGCCCAGGGCGACCAGGTGACGCTGGAGATGCCGCGCTGGCTGCCGCCCGGTGACGACGAGCACAGTCCGCAGGCGCGTGGGCTGTTCCGCGGCGCGTTCGGCACGACGGTCCAGACCGGCTCGTCCGGCGAGGCGGTGATCGCGTTCCCGTTCCGCTTCTGGGATCGACACCGTGAGCGCAGCGACGACCCCGAGCTGGCGTACTTCCAGCTGACCACCAACGAGGCGCCGCAGTGGTTCGAATCGGTGCGGTGGCGCCAGGAGACCGCCTATGCGCGGGTGCAGGTGGTCTGCCTCGTCCGCACCGACGGCCGCGCGCCGTGGTCGGCGGAACCGCAGCAGACGCCGGGCCTGTGGCGGTTCGTCGGCAGCGGTGACGACGGGGCGCCGCACCGGATCGCCGCGCAGGCGGCGCGGCTCGAGGTGCGCTTCGCGGTCGCCTACCAGCCCGGCGTGATCGACCTCGCGTCGTTCGCCGCGCACGGCTGGAAGACGTCGGTCCGGGTGCGCGACGTGCGCGTCGACTACGATGGCCAGGGATGCATCTTCGACGAACGGGTGACCGAACGGTGACGACCCACGTGCCCACCGATGCCGCCGCCGGGCGGTCGCGCCATGACGGCTTCACGCTGATCGAGCTGGTCGTCGTCATGGGCATCCTCGCCGGCTTCCTGGTGATGCTCGTGCAGCTCGTCGACGGCGGCGTGCGGATGTTCGGTGAAGGCGAAGCGGGGCAGCTGCTGGCGGACCGCGGCAGCCGCGCGCAGGACGTGCTGAGCCGCGAACTGCGCACGCTGCGCGGCAGCGTCAGCGGTCGCGACCGCACGGTGGCCGACGACCGACTGGTCGTGCAGTGGCTGCCGATCGGGCTCCCGCCGCAGGCCGAACGCGGGGCGACCCGCGTGCAGGTGCTGCGCGCAGCCGTGCACCTCGACGTCGACCGCGAGAGTGCGCTGCTCGACGAGCTGCTGACCGGCCGCGTGCTGCGCGAGGCGCCGAAGCTCGGGCCGAGCGAACTGGCCCAGCGTGTCGCCGAACTCCGGGCGCGCGAACCGCTGCGCGGCCTCGGCAACCTGCTGCTGCTGCCGTCGCGCCAGGAAGGCGACGACGACGCGCTGCTGGAGCTGCGGGCGGGCTGGTTCCTGCCGGGGCAGAAGATCCCGGTGCGCGACGACCGCTGGGTCGATCCGTTCGCCGTGCCGGTGCCGGGCAGTGCCGACCTGCCGGGCACCCTGGTGCGGTCCTGCACGGAGCCGATCCTGCGCGACCTGCTGCACGTCGAGTTCTGGTTCTGGTCGCAGCGGACGACCCGCTGGCCGGCCGACGGGGGCGCCGAGGGCGACGCCGAGCGGGTCTGGGACAGCGCGCGCGGCGGCTGGCTCACCGACGAGGCGAGCGGCGGCACGTGGTCGTTCGACCGTGGTCCCGCCAGCCTCGAAGACACCACCGACGACATCCAGCCGCACGCGGTGCTGGTGCGCTGCGTCGTCGCCGCGCCCGGCGAAGCGGCGCCCGAAGGCCTGCTCGCCAGCGAGCTGGCGGAGGGCGAGACGACGCTGGTGTTGGCGAACGGCGAGCGCTTCCCCGGCGCCGACGACGGCGGCTTCGTCAAGATCGACGGCGAATGGCTCGGCTACGGCGAGCGGCGCGGCGACCGCCTGCAGGGCCTGCGGCGCGGCCAACGCGGCACCAAGGAGATCGCGCATCGGGTCGGTGCGCGCGTCCACGTCGGCCGGACCATGACGTTCGTCGTGCCGCTCGCGCACGCCAAGGACGACCTCGATGGCTGACCCGCTGCACCGTTCGTCGGCCGGCTTCACGCTGGTCGAGATGCTCGCCGCGCTCGGCATCCTGCTGTTCGGCGTGACCGCGCTGCTCGGCGCGCTGTCCGCCTCGGTCGGCCAGCGGCGCACGACCGAGGCGCGGCTCGCCGCGTCGGCGCTGTGCGACGAGGCCGTGCTCCGGATCCAATGCGAGGCGGCGCGGCCGCGGGCCGGCGGCGATTCGGAGCTCGACCTCGAGCTCGCGACGCTCGACGACCAGACGTCGCCGGGGTTCGCCGGCATGACCTGGTCGGCCGCCACGGTGACCGACGAGAACCGGCCCGACCTGTGGCTCGTGCGCATCACGGTCCGCTGGTTCGAGGGCGGCGACGAGACGAGCGAAGAATTCCTGCGCGTGCTGCCGCGGCAGATGCCGTTGGCGGCGCGTGTCCGGCTGCGGCAACAGGCCGCCGAAGCGAACACGACGAGGTGAGACGATGCAGCTGCGAAGCACGTTCCTGATTCTCCTGCTGGCCCTGCTGCTCGGCCCGGTGGGCCGGCTCGCCGCGCAGACGGTGCAGTTCGCCGACGGCCGCATCCTGCTGGCCAAGGTCGAGGATGCCGATGGCAACGGCCTGCGCGTGCGGCGCCTCGACAACGGCGGTGCGCTCGATCTGCGCTGGGAGCACCTGTCGGCGGCCAGCGCGACCGCGATCAAGAAGCAGTGGAACCTCGGTGGTGAGAGCCAGGACGAGGTGCTGGTGCGCGCGGACGAGGTCGAGTACCTGCAGAACGGTGCCAAGCAGACGCTGGTCGGCAAGGTCGTCGAGCGGGCCGCCGACCACCTCGTGCTGCAGATCAAGGGGGTGCCGTTCCGCATCCCCAAGGCCCAGCTGCAGGCGATGCGCGCGGTCGACGTGCCGGCGACGCAGGTCTACACGAAGGACGAGTACTACGCGGAGAAGCTGGTCGAGGCCGCCCCGGGCGACCAGGCCGACAAGCACATGCTGCTCGCCGACGTGCTGACGCGCTGCCGCGACTACGAACACGCCGCCTACCACCTGGCCAAGGCCAAGGAGCTCGGCAACTCGCGCGATCCGCAGCGGCTCGAGGCGATGCAGCAGCGGCTGCAGCGCTACCAGGAAGCCGCCAAGGAGCGCGAGCTGATCGACCAGATCCAGGCCGCGCGCAGCCGCGGCCAGCTCGCCGACTTCGAGAAGGGCATGAAGCTCGTGGCGGAGTACGACAAGACGTTCGCGCAGGCGAAGCTGAAGAGCGAGTTCGACCTCGAGAAGAAGCGCCTGCTGGAGAGCCGCGGCCGCTACCTGACCTCGTCGGTCGCCGAGGCGTTCCGGCGGTCGATCCAGGCCCTCGCCGACAAGAAGGTCAGCGATCCCGGCGTGACGCTGGCGCAGGCGCGGGACTACGCGGACAGCAAGATGTCGGACGAGCTGTTCGCGCGCGTCGCGCAGCAACTGCACCTCGAGGTCGATGAGGTCAAGCAGCTGTGGGGCGGCCGCGAGAAGTTCCCGGTCGGCAAGCGCGCCGACTATTTCAGCTACGGCATCGGCTCGTGGGTGCTCGGCAGCAAGGCGATCGAGAAGGACACCAACCTCGAGAAGGCCAAGGGGCAGCAGGCCAAGCCGCAGGAAGCCAACACCCAGGACACGCAGCGCATCCTGCGCCTGATGCGCGAGGCGCTGCAGCGCCGCAACGCCAGCCAGGCCGGTGGCGAGCAGCAGGAGCAGACCGACGAGCAGTGGTGGAACTCGGCGCCGCGGCCGGAGCGCACCAGCTGGCTGCGCGCCTACTACGCCGAGAACGGCGGCCAGTTGAAGGTCACCTACGCCGGGCTGCAGCCGTGCGTCTCCTGCCAGGGGGAGGGCAAGACGCTGGAGATCGGCAGCGATGGCAAGCCGATGAAGATCAAGTGCTTCCTGTGCCACGGCACCCGCTGGCTGCGCAGCTTCAAGGCCTACTGAGGTGGGCCTGCTGAGGTGGTTCGCGTGAGGTGGGGCACGGCGGCGGCGGTTGCGGCGGTGGCGCTGGCGGCGGCGTGTGCCGGGCCCGGCCCGCGCGCCGGCTCGCCGGCCGGTCCGGTGGTGGATATGCCGGCGGTCGCGCCGGAGCCGCCGCGGGTCGCGCCGGTCGTCGCGCCGATCGTCGCCCCCGCGACGCCGGGCGACTATCCGCCGTCGATCCTGTTGCCGGATCCGGCGGCGCCCGATGCCGAGGTGGCGCGCGTCGGCGAACTCGTGCTGCGCAAGAGCCACGCCTACACGCGGCTGCTCAGCGCGCAGCCAAAGCTCGCCCTGTCGGCGGTCGACCTGCTGGTGTTCGACGTGCTGGTCTCGCACCACGCGACGCAGTTCGGCGTCACGGTGCTGCCGTCGCGCGTCGAGGAACTGGCCGCCACCGAGGAACGGCAGGTCCGCGATCAGGTGGCCAGCGAGTTCGGCGCCGGGCTCGAGTTCGCCGACTACGTCTGGCGACTGTTCGGCATGCGGCTCGCGGACTGGCAGGCGCTGCTGCGGTTGCGCACGGCGCAACGGCTCTACCAGGGCTACGTGATCCGCTACCTCGCGCTGCGCGAGGACCGCGTCGAGATCCGCTTCCTGGTCCACAGCGATCGCGCGGTGGCGCAGGAGGTCAGCGACAAGGTCAAGGCGGGCGCCGATTTCGCTACCCTGGCCCTGCGCTGGTCGGAAGACCCGTCGCGGCGCGACGGCGGGCGGTTGCCGGCGTTCTCGCACGGCTTCCAGCATCCGTGCGCGGCGGTCGCCTTCACGCTGCAGCGCGGCGAGGTCTCGGCGCCGTTCCAGGCCCGGTGGGGCGACGCCGAACGCTGGTTCGTCGTCTACTGTCTCGACCGGCTGGCGGGGCGGGATGTGCCGTTCGCCGAGGTGCGCGACGAGATCGACCGCGACCTCGAAGCGCGGCCGCTGCAGCAGATCGAGACCGCGGCCTACACCCTGCGCTGGCGCGGCGAACTCGAACGAGCGCCGGCGAGCAACGCCGTTCCGGTCCACCGATGACAGAACGGCCCGCTTGCGCTACAAGTGGCCGCCCATGGACGAGATCTCGCGTGACCTACCTCCCGACACGACCTCGACGCGCGGCACGACGGCCCGCGGCAGCGAGGTGCCGGCGAAGGGCCCGGAGGAGCTGCTCGCGTTCGAGCGGAATCGCGTTGCCGACCTGGCCGAGGGCGGCATGACCTCCGGGTCGCGCTTCTCGCTGCCGGAGCCGGATGACCTGCCGGCGGAGCCGGATGACCTGCCGGCGGAGCCGGATGACCTGCCGGCTGGCGCCGAAGGTGGGGCCGGTGCTGTGGATCCGGGGCCGGTGGCCGATGCGTCGCCCGGGAGTGATGCCGGCGCGCAGGATGCCCCTGCGATCGATACCCCTGCGATCGATGCCGAAGCGGCGGCCGCAGCCTTGGCCGCCGAGGCCGAGGTCGCGGAGATCGAGGAGGAGATCGCCGGCGACGAGGAAGGCCTGCCCGCGGTCCCCGAGCTCGCCGATGCGGCGGCGGTCGCGAAGGTCGTGTTCGTGCTGATGCTCAGCTCGCGCGAAGGGCTGTCGGTGTTCCGCCTGGCCCAAGCGTGCAACACGACGCAGAAGCTCGTCGAAGAAGCGCTCGTGCTGCTGCAGGAGGACCTGCGCAATCTCGGCCTGCCGGTCGAATTGGCCCGCACCGGCGACACCGTCAAGTGGCTGTCCGGGCCGGATTCGTTTCCGTACCTGCAGCGCCTGCGCGGCGTGAAGAAGCTCGAGAAGCTGTCGCCGGCCGCGCTCGAGACGCTCGCCGTGATCGCGTACCGACAGCCCGTCATGCGCGGCGAGATCGAAGCGATCCGCGGCGTGAAGGCCGGGCCGATGCTGCGCACGCTGCTGCAGCACAAGCTGGTCCGGGTCACCGGCCGCGCCGACGTGCCCGGCCGCCCGTTGCAGTACGGCACGACCCAGCAGTTCCTCGAGCGCTTCGGCCTCGCGTCGCTGCAGGAGTTGCCGAGCATCAAGGAGTGGAAGAACCTCGGTTGAGCCTGGCCGTCTGCGAACGGACCGACGCACGGACTTGCATTGCGCGCCCTCCGCTCTAGACTCGCTGCCCCAATTCGCGTCCCGGTCGTCTAGTCCGGCCCAGGACCCCAGATTTTCATTCTGGTAACACGGGTTCGAATCCCGTCCGGGATACCATCCGCGCGGGCCCGCCATCGAATCGATGGTGGGCCCGTTTTCTTGCCGCCAGCCCATTCGTTCCGCCAACCCACTGCCTGCCCCGGGTGCCGCGTCTCGGGTGCGTCCCGCCGATGACCTCCGCTGCGCCCGACGTCCTCAGCCTGGTGCGAGCAGGCGCTGCGGCGCGCGGCGACCGGGTCGCGCTGCAGGTCGGCGATGAAGCGCTGACCGGGCATCAGCTCGGGGCGCGGGTGGTCGACCTGGCGGCGATGCTGCGGGGGCAGGGGTTCCAGCCGGGTGATCGGCTCGCGATCCTGCTGCACCGGTGCGTCGACGAGGCGATCGCGATCCTCGCTGCGGCGGCCGCGGGCGGCCTCGCCGTGCCGATCCACGGCAAGCTCAAGGACGATCAGGTCCGCCACGTGCTCGACGACTGCGCGCCGTTCGCGGTGGTGACGAGTGCGACGCGCGCGCTGCCGCTGCGCGACCCGGCGGCGCTGCTCGCCGGCCGGCGCTGCTGGCAGGTGGGCGGTGGCTCGCCGGTCGCACCGCACGTCGTCGCGCTGCCCGGTGTCGGCCACGGCCGAGCCGACGACCTCGCTCCGCCGTCGCCCGATGCGGGTGCGGCGTTGCTCTACACCAGCGGCAGCACCGGCCTGGCGAAGGGCATCGTGCAGAGCCAGCGCAACCTCGCGCTCGGTGCGCAGCTGGTCGCCGACTACCTGGGCCTCGGTGCGGCCGACCACGTCCTGGCGTTGCTGCCGTTCAGCTTCGACTACGGGCTGAACCAGCTGCTGTCGGCGCTGCACGCCGGCTGTCGCATCACCGCGGCGGACCACCTCGGCGCCGGCGAGCTCGCGACGCTGCTGCTGCGCCACCGCCCGACCGGCCTGGCCGGCGTGCCGTCGCTGTGGCACGAGGTCGCGCACGGGCTGGAGAGCGGTGTGCTGGGCGACGACCACGGCCGTTCGCTGCGCTACGTCACCAACAGCGGCGGCACGCTGCGCACCAGCGATTCGCGCTGGTTGCGGCAATGCTGGCCGCACGTGCGGGTGTTCGCGATGTACGGCCTCACCGAGGCGTTCCGCAGCGCGTTCCTCGATCCGGACGAGTTCGATCGCCACCCCGATTCCTTCGGCCGCGGGCTGCCGGGCGTCGAGCTGCTGCTCGTGGACACCGCGTCGGGGGCGGTGCTCGATGGGCCGGCGACGGGCGAACTGGTGCACGCCGGTGCGTTGGTGGCGCTCGGCTACTGGCGCCGGCCGGAGGCTACGGCGGAGCGGTTCCGGCCGGATCCGCGCGGCGGCGGTGGCCCTGTCGTCTACTCGGGCGACCTGGTGCGCCGCGACGATGCGGGGCTGCACTTCTTCGTCGGTCGCAAGGATCGCCTGCTGAAGGTCGCCGGCCACCGCGTGTCGCCCGACGAGGTCGCGGTGGCGGTCGCCGGGCAGCCCGGTGTGGGGGAGGTCTGGGTGTTCGGCGAGGACGGCGGCGCCGACGGCCATCGGATCGTGCTCGCGTTCGCCGGCGATCCCGCCGACCGCGACCTGCGCTCGCGGATCCTGCGGCTCTGCCGCACGCGGTTGCCTTCCTACATGGTGCCTGCGGCGGTGCACGTGCTGGCCGCGCTGCCGCACAACAGCAACGGCAAGGTCGACGAACGCGCGCTGCGCGCCGCGATCGGCGCAGAGGGGCACGGATGAGCGCCGACCACCGCGAGCCGCTGCGCGGCCTGCTGCGGCGCCACGTGCAGCGCTGGCCGGAAGATCGCGAACTCGCGGCGCGCTTCGCCGCGTTCCTCGACGCCCACGACGACTGCCTGCTGCGGCGGTGCGTGCCGGGTCACATCACCGCTTCGGCCTGGATCCTGTCGCCCGACGACGGCTCGGTGCTGCTGACGCACCATCGCAAGCTCGGGCGCTGGCTGCAGCTCGGCGGCCACGTCGATGGCGAGGCGCACGTCGAACGGGCGGCGCTGCGCGAGGCGCAGGAGGAATCGGGGATGGGCGAGTTCACGTTCGTCGCGGTCGCGCCGGACGGGCTGGTGCCGCTCGACCTCGACGTCCACCCGATCCCGGCGCGCGGCAGCGAGCCGCGCCATGACCACTGGGACGTGCGCTTCCTGCTGCGCGCGCTGCCGGGCCAGGAACTGCAGATCTCGGCCGAATCGAACGACCTGCGCTGGTGGCCCCGCGACCGGCTCGGCGCGGCGACCGACGAGGAGAGCGTGCTGCGACTCGATCGCCGCGCCGCGATCGTGCTGGGAGCGCGCAAGGTGTGACGACCAGGGACGTTGGTCACCCGGCGCATCCTGT